>CAYVST010000020.1:19073-48751 GCA_964454185.1 uncultured Alteromonas sp. | reverse complement strand
AAGCAATGGCGAAATAAAGCTGAAAAGGATAAGAGTTTTTTGGCGTAATGCAAAGAGAATTAGCGCTAAATGCCCCTGAGCTCACTCGGTGTTTTGCCAGTAAGTCGCTTTACCACTCGACGAAAGTTAGGTAAGTCAGAGATGTGCATGGCTTTGGCGGCTTTCTCATTGCTGAGTTTGGCCAGTGATAATAATACAATGGCTTGATGATATTGCACCTCTTCGTGTAGTGCGCGATAGCTTGCTCCATATTCTTTGAGCTTACGCTTGAGTGTCGCCACGCTCATATTACATCGCTGAGCGATGACAGACAGTGCGGCATTTTGACAATGATACAATTGATGGCGCACGATGTCGGGTAAAAGCATTGCTGACGCCGTCACTGGCATATGGTCTTCATGTGTGAAGGAGCCCGCATCGGAAGTCACTGGCCCAAACGATGAAAAATTTGTGTCCACGCTAACGCTATTTAGCGGCGCTTGAAATGCATTATGTAGCCCTAAATGGGTTTCAAAATCGGCAATATGTCTAGGTCGCGCTACACTGAACGTATAGCGTAAAGGCACACGCTTACCCGTAATGTGTTTTAGCAGTGCCACCAGCGCACATAGCCCTATCTCAAGAACAAACTGTGCTAGTTTTGCACTATCTACATTAACTTCGGCGACAAATACGCATTTATTGCTGACATTAAATTCACGAAAAAACACCAGTGGAAAAACGCGCCACTTTGTTTCGTTTCCGTAAAACAAGAAACGAAAGACAGAGACTAAACAATGGGAGGCATCAGGTTGAGCTTGCGACCACGGTGGATAACCTACGCCGTTTTGTATCAATGAATGCGCTAGGGCACTGCCGATAAGAAAGCTAATATCATTCCCTTTCGTTTGACTGCGAATATTTTCAAGAAAAGTGAGGTATTGGCCTACACTTATTTGCATATCTGGCACGATAGCATCATCGAAAATGCCTGTACCTCTGAGTATCTTGTGCCTATTCGCGCCTCTGGGCGTTGCGACTTCCAAACCCGCGCGCACCAAATCATAAGCCAAAATTACCTTGTCAGTGCACAACGCAACACATTCTTGGCTAAGTGTTCCGTTTTTATTATCAAAGAATAACTCAGGCGTTGATATGGATGAAACGTCGTGACGCTTCACATCTAAGTGGTGATTTGAGCCTTGATGTGGGCCATGATTTGAGCGTTGCTCTTGACTATCTAAGGCTTTGCCTAGCCCTTGAGTGAGTACCATATTACGCCACATGCTGTGGGTGCTGTTCGACGCGAATTAATAGCTCATGCAAAACGGTAGGCAAATTATCACCTGGCTCAATGACCGATAAGCTACTTCTCGCGGTTGTGTATATGGCTTCTGAATGTGTTCGGTTTCTAAATGCCATGTATTCAATGCTTAGTTTCAGTTCATCAATAATGGCTTGGGCTTTGGACAAAGTGACTTCTGGCAATAAAATAGCGAAGCGGTCTCCCGCGTACCGACAAACGAGATCTTGTTCTCGTAAGTTCATCACAATAAGTTGCGCCACCTCATGTAAGTAACGGTCTCCTTCTCGTTGACCATAGCGCAAGTTAAACGCTGAAAAACCGTTGATATCAATAATGGCAACAACACTGGTTAACCCGTTTTGCTGCAATTTGTGAATTTGATTTTTCCAATACTCGGCGCGATACAGCTGAGTGATAGCGTCGATGTCTTGATGATCACGACAGTCCCACTCGCGCCTGCGAAGTTGAAGATTTAACGCGCGTTGTTCTAAGTGCCACTGGTACAATGCCCCTGTCATTATCAGCATACCAAGCGCCGCAGGATATGACTCAATCATACTTATCCAATGGGCGTTGTCAGGGTAGGTAAGAAACTCGTCCAAAAAGTCGAGGGAAACCGAAAAGAGAAAGCAGCCTAAACCCACCATTAATAAGAGTGTAACCTTACCCGGTGGTCGACTTGCCAGCGCGGCTAGCATCCATGCGAGGGTTAACAATACAATACTGCCCTCACCCACGACATCTAAACCTGATATAACGCCAAATGGCTTAGCATTGCCAAAAGACAAAGCCAATAACGCCGCCACATTTACCACACCTACCGTAAATACAAGCCACAACTTGTGACGTTTAAACTGTGTGGAATTGGTTAATGTAAACATGAGTATTTCTCGTTGTTTTTGCGCTGTTGCCTCGGTACCCATCTTGAGTATCAGGGCGCGCTTTATTGCAGGTCCGGGCCGGAGTCTTGCCTAAAAGCGTTGTTATTGTCGAGGGTCAGTTTGGCTCACTGATATGACAACTTCATTGCAACATATTGCCAAAACAACGCGATACACCAACATTATTATTTAAATTCAATATGTTACTTAAGGGGTCAATTTAGCTCACGCTCTTTTGAAAAGTCCAAATAACGCTTAACCCACTCATTTACATCAATAAATTGTCATAGAACTGTCATTCACGCTTCCTAGGGTAAATGCGCACTTAACCAACACACATTTCACTTGGGACAATAATGAAAACGAGAACTGCTTATTCATCACTTGCATTGGCCTGCATTGCTGCACTCGGCCTCGGTGTTGCTACTCCCTCTTACGCTGGCGACGGTATTGTCATTGGCACGGTAAAAGATGCTGCTAAAGCGCGTAGTTATCACGGCGCGAAAATTAAAATACGAGAACTGGGGTTAATAACCGAGGCTAACCGCGACGGAAGCTTTCGCTTTGCCTCTATTCCACCAGGGACCTACACCCTTGAAATATCTTACTTGGGTGAAGACACCGTTGTGCAAACCGTTATGGTTGAGGATAGTGGCATTGCCCGAGCTGCGGTAGTTCTTGGCAGTGGCGATACTATTGATGAAATTTTAGTGCGAGGTCAGCGCAGTGGACAAGCCAGCGCAATTAACCAGCAACGCGTATCAGACCGAATTTCCTCTATTGTTTCTGCCGACGCCATTGGTCAATTTCCAGATCAGAATGCGGCAGAGTCTTTACAGCGTCTTCCCGGTTTGTCTATTGAGCGTGACCAAGGCGAAGGCCGTTTTGTTGGTATTCGCGGTATCGATCCAAATTTAAATAATGTCACCATCAACGGTTTAAATATTCCCTCGCCTGAGTCTGGCGTACGCTCTGTTGCACTTGATGTCATCCCTTCAGAGCTAATACAAACCCTTGAGGTTTCAAAGTCTGTCACACCAGATATGGACGGTGATGCCATTGGTGGTTCGGTAGCGGTAAAAAGTGTCAGTGCGTTTGATAAGCCACGTGATACCGCAAGCGTAACCGTGCAAGCCAGTCAGAATGACCTACGCGACCAAACCAGTCCCAAGGTTTCAGGTACTTTTACCAAAAAATTAACGCCTGAATGGGGTGTGGCAGCGGCTATTTCTTACTTTGATAGAGATTTTGGATCAGACAATGTGGAAAGTAACGGCGATGATGAGCTAGAGCAACGTCACTACACCATAACCCGTGAGCGCCTAGGCAGCGCAGTTAACATCGATTATCGTCCTGACTTTAACAACCAGTATTTTCTTCGAACTCTCTACAGCGAGTTCTCTGATGACGAATACCGCCAGGCAAATATCTTCACCTTTGACGGCGAAGACTCTGAAATTGAAAGAGAGAGTAAAGACCGCTATGAAAGCCAGAGTATTTTTACTCTTGCGCTTGGTGGCGAGCACCAGCTTAAAACGTGGCAGCTAGACTGGCAGCTAGGATATGCCAAGTCAGATGAAGATGAGCCTAACGCGCTTTACTACATGTTTAAAACAGATAACGCCAGCATCGAAAGTGACTTAAATACTCGACGTCCTATCGTTGTGCAAAATGCGCAGGCGCAGGATCTCTCAACCTACGAGGTTGATGAAATCAGCTTTGAAGACAATTACACCAAAGATACAGAATCGAGCGTAAAAGTTGATGTAGCGCGCCCAATGAATATTGGGGGTTTCGTTGGTGAATTTAAGATGGGTACCAAGTACCGCAGTCGAGAGAAGGACAGAGACAGCCGCATAACGATTTTTGATGGTGACTTTGATGACGTGTCCGTTTCACAATTTGGCGCTGCTACGCCTGACTATTCACTGGATAATTTTGGCCCGGGTTTACACCGCTCAGCAATGCGCAGCTTTTTCAATGACAACCGTCAAGGCCTTGAGATTGACACCCTGAACTCTGAAGTTGAGTCTCGCGGAGCAACCTATATCAATGAAGAAGATATTTTCGCTGCATACGCTATGGGCAGTATTGATATCGACAAACTAAGAATTGTGGCCGGTATACGTTATGAGCGCACTGACTTTTCAACCTCAGGCATGCGTGTAGAGCTTGTTGCAAACGAACAAACAGACGTAGAAGAAGTCATTAACACACCTTGGCAAGCAGAGCGTGATTACGATCATTGGCTGCCAAGTATAAACGCCAGATACCTCTTCTCAGAAAAGCTCCAAGTGCGTGCTGCGTATACACAAACTATTTCTCGCCCTAGGTTTGAAGATGTGGCTGCATTCCAAATCATCGAAAGCACCACAGAAGACGATGACGGTGTCTTTGTTACTGAGCGCGAGGCTGAAGTCGGTAACCCAGAATTAACACCCTATGAAGCACAGAACCTTGATGTTTCTCTTGAGTACTACCCTGGCGATATAGGCGTTATCTCAGCAGGACTATTTTACAAGAAAATCGACAATTTTGTGGTTTATGCAGATGTAGCCGGTACGGCTGAATGGGAAGGTTTTGAAGAAGTCATTCAGCCAATTAACGGCGATTCTGCTGACCTTACTGGTGTTGAACTTTCATGGGTAAAAGCGTTTAACAATGGCTTCATTGTGGCTGCAAATGCCACCTTCACCGACTCGGATGCAACGACATTTTTGGATGGTGAGAAATTTGAAACCAGCCTTCCCAATCAATCTGATCGCATCGGTAACCTTACCGTCGGTTATGAAGCCAATGATTTTAGTGTACGTCTAGCAACCACTTATAAAAGCGACAATTTTGAAGAAATAGATGGCGATATGCTGCGTTTTGAAGACGACCATATGCAAATTGATTTTATGGCGCGTTATTACATTAACAGTAGCATGCAAGTGTATTTTAACGGCGTAAACCTCGGTGATGAGCCGTTCTACAACTATTTCGATACTCGCAATAGAAATGCACAGTACGAATCGTATGGACGTACATTCGAGCTAGGCTTTACCTGGCAGATGAACTAACAGGCGTATATACCGCTGTAAATTTAGGGCCCTGAGCTACGCACATTAGCCGTAGGCAGGGCCACATTGAGAGTAATTCATGCACACTTTAACATCCTTGCGAAATGCGAGAACGCTTACTGGAGATTCGAACTCCACCTTAGCGTTAACAAGCATACTTGCGCTTTATTTATTGATTAGTGGTATAGCGCAGGCCCACGCTGTGACAACAAAGACAGACGAAGCGCTTACACATAATTACTATGAGAAAACAAAAATAGAAAACCTAGCCGTTCCAGACAATGCCATCTCATTTCTTACTTTAGGCGACTGGGGGCGCAACGGGCACTTTTATCAACGCCCCGTCGCTAAGTGGTTAGATATCGCCAGCTATCAATTGGATGCTGAATTCATTGCCACCACTGGCGACAATTTCTATGACAATGGCGTTGCATCTATTGATGATCCATATTGGGTTTCATCTTATGAGTCTGTTTACCATCATCCCCACCTTTTCATAGATTGGCACCCCGTTTTAGGCAATCACGATTACCGAGGAAACTGGCAGGCTCAAATTGATTACAGCCAGAAAAGCCGACGCTGGCAAATGCCCAGCCAGTACTACAGTAAAGTGATAACACTGCATGACAATACTACTGCGCTTGTTGTATTTGCAGATACGTCGCCGTTAAATCCAGAATATGCTGATTCACAAAAATATGAAATCGCCTACAAGCAAGACCGTGAAGCACAATTGTCTTGGTTACGTGACGAACTCTCACAGTCTGAACATACTTGGAAGATTGTTATTGGTCACCACCCGCTTTACTCCAGTGGCAAACGCTATGGTAAAACAGATGCCATTCGTAGCGTACTTAACCCTCTTCTGCATAAATACGACGTTGATGTGTACATTGCTGGACATGAACACGACTTGCAACTTAATCAATTGCAAGGCGACAAACTGCTTCACGTTGTTTCAGGCGGAGGCTCTGAAGTAAGACCGGTAAAAAAATACTCTTTCACGCGATTTGCCAAATCAACGGGGGGCTTTGTAGCAGTTAGTCTAAACAAAAACACGCTTACGTTGAATTTTATAGATCACAATGGCGAGGTCATTTTCTCGCACTCTCTACAAAAAACATTCCCTAATCAAAACAATAAGGAGCAAAGCCACTAATGTTCCATCATTCACACATCCGCCTTTTAATTATTGCCTTGGCGGCTACGTTGATTTTATTGATGACAGCGCCTGCGACCCGTGCTTCGGACGCCACAAGCACTAAAGTCACTACACGAAATACTGCACTTGGTGTAAACACACTACCACTAAAAGAACGGTCTGAAGGATTCACCCATACATTGCACTATGTAGGCGACAAAGGCGTGTTACAAACCGTAACACTGACATTTAATGAGCGTGATGGTATTGCGCTTAACAATGCGCACGGTAACCGCGCGTTAATTGAGGGAGCTTATTCCCTTGCAACACCATCCATTCGACATTCAGAAGATGACGTAATTGTCGATGTTCCACTGTTCGATAATGACACGCAAGAACTGGTGGTAAAACGTTTTTCAGCCTCATCGTTGTTAACGATACCTGAAAGCGAAATAGCGATTCGCGTTAAAGGGTCTGAGACATTATGTGCTGGTGTGATAGACGACGACTTTCAAATAATCAACATTGATGCCACGGGCATGCTAAACCAATACAGCATTAGGCAAAGCGCGCTGGTCAGTATAAGACAATTTGCCTTTGGTATAGGTGCCAAAAGCTGCGCGATATCATCGCAAAACCATCTTATTTATGTGGCTGATGAGTACGCGGGCGTCTGGCAAATAGAAGCAGACAGTAAAAGTGAAGTGTCTCGTGAACTCATCTATCACAATGCAAACATCGCTGTAGAAGGAATAAGCGTTATAGCGACCGAGCCCCTTGAATCTTATGAGAGCACGGCGATTTCCAGTGAACTGCTCGCATGGGTAAGCCCAGATACAAATACGCTGTGGCTGAAAGAACATTGCAATGAAAAAGCGTGGACATTACCTCTTGAAACCACTAGCCACGAGAACAACATTGCGCCTGAAACCGTCGTTCTCTCGCTACAACGGCAACACGATAACGTAGACTTGCACATCCAGGTTGATGACGATAACTCAGACCTATTTTACAGTACTACCCTTTCTATTCGTTCGTTGCCACTTCAGTGTAAAGACGCGCACGTGAGCGTAACGGCAGAAAAACATGGAATAGTTAAAGTAACCGCAACAGAGGAAACCCAGGCCGTTGAACACTACGGTGATGCAGCCGACGATCCCGCTATATGGGTCAATGCCTCGCAGCCCGAAAAAAGCATCGTAATAGGCACTGATAAAAAAGGCGCACTAAATAGCTACAGTATGGATGGTAAATTGTTGCAATCTTTGCCACAAGGTAGAGTAAATAATGTTGATGTGGGCTACAACGTTGATGTATTAGCTGTTGACGACACAATGTTTGATGGGAAGACAGTTGATATTGCGGTGGCATCAAATAGAACGCACAACAGTTTGTCCGTTACACATATCGATAAATCGGGAAAACTCGAATACCTCGGCGATATAGCGACGTCACTTAATGACGTGTATGGCATGTGTTTGTTTGTGGAAGATGGTCGCGCACAAGTCATTGTAAATGACACAAGCGGTGCGTTTGAGCGCTACGCCTTTACAGTAGCATCAGACGGTGCAATATCTAGTACGTTGCTGCAACAATTTTTATTGCCGTCACAACCTGAAGGGTGTGTAGTGGATACCTCCTTAAAACTCGCGTATTTAGGAGAAGAAGCGGCGGGCATTTGGCAGCTACCTGTAAGCGATAACAACAGTTTACCGATTTTTAGCACACCAATACAAAGCCCTGTAGAGGCTGATATAGAAGGCCTTGCATTATTTGACGTGGATGAAAAGCGTTATGTTATTGCTTCGAGTCAAGGGAACAATACCTATGCGATTTATCAAACAATAGTTGCGTCAGACCGTGATCAACCAATTACCCTTAAGTACGTAGGCTCAATCGAGATTGCACAAAACGACATCGCTATGATTGACGGCGTATCAGAAACCGATGGGCTTGACGCGACTAACGCCAATTTAGGAGGCGTTTTCGAAGAAGGGTTATGGGTAGTACAAGACGGTAGGAATGTATTGCCAACTGAACGTCAAAACTTCAAGTTTGTGTCAGGGTCACACCTTGCTGACGCTATAAGAACATTGACCAAGCAATCAAGCACACACTGATGAACAGTGGCGCTAAACACAGGCCTTAATCCATAAAAAAGAGGAGCATCTGCTCCTCTTTTCTAGTTCTACCGCTTATTCAATATGTTCTAAGTACATCTACCCGGCGCGCTGGTATCCGTCATTAAGCTGAACATCGATGGCTCTTAGCACCTGCGTTCGGTTTATACAGCCCATTAAAACGCCGTCATCATCGACTATTGGGTACACACGAGGTTTGTCTTTTAGCAGCAATTGTGCAAGCTCAATAACAGACATATAAGGCTTAATTGTCATCACGGGTGTTTTCATAATTTCACCCACACGACAAATCTGCTCACGGTAGTAACTTGATGCAATCATCTGAGCAATACAGTCTTGCTCAGATAAAAACCCTACCACTCTTCCTTTAACATCAAGCACCGGGCCACCACTTTGACCACTTGATAACAACACTTCGACAGCTTGTGCAACTGGCATGTCGACGCTGAGCTTAACCGGATGGGTATTCATATAATCACTGACTTGCAACGATTCCATTTTCTTTTCTCCAGCCGTGGCGCTCAAGATGATCAACACTGCTTCTGATTGGGCGTTACGGATCTTCAATTATTGTAAATAGGTGTGAAAGCATTCCCCACATAATAAGACTAGACCTAGAAAACGCCCCATGCCAATTTTTTGACATTAAAGTTACTTACGCCATTCATTTACGTTAACCAAAGACATAGAAAAACGACACGTTTGCGCTAAGCCTGGCGAGCGTTAGTCTTGATAAATAGCAACGGTAACTTCACCGTCAGTGTTAACACTGGCGCGATACATCCCTTTTGAGTTAAACGGCATTGCAATGTTGCCCTCGCCATCGATAGCGATGATTCCGCCATCTCCTTTCACTTCAACCAACACGCCATTAACCACCGCGTTTGCGGCTTCTTGCAGGCTTATGTTCTGATACTTCATACGCGCACAAATATCCGCAGCCACATGATAGCGAATAAAGTATTCACCGTGCCCCGTTGCTGAAACCGCACAGCTTTCGTTGTCGGCGTAAGTCCCTGCACCAATCACCGGGGAGTCACCAATTCTGCCGTAACGCTTAGCCGTCATGCCGCCTGTTGATGTGCCCGCCACGAGGTTTCCATCACTGTCTAATACCACCGCACCTACTGTACCAAAACGCTCATTACCCTGCTGAGTGCCGTAACCATTAGCGGCCTGCGCCATGCGGGCTTTTGCCCTATCAAGGGCTTGTTTGCGAAACGGGGTATCAAAAACGCTATTGTCTACTTGCTCTAGGCCATTTTCGGCGGCGTAATCTTCAGCGCCCTTTCCGGAAAGCATTACATGGGGCGACTCGTTCATAACCAACAATGCTGCTTCAATAGGGCTTTTTATCGTTTTAACGCCAGCCACTGCACCCGCATTTTTTGTGCCCCCGTGCATAATTGACGCATCAAGTTCGTGTTCGCCGTCATAGGTATAAACAGCCCCTATACCTGCATTAAAAAGCGGCGAGGCCTCAAGCAGTTTAATTGTCTCGACTACGGCAACTTCTCCCTTTTCACCTTTTTTTAGCAAGGCGTAGCCATGCTCAACCGCTTTTTTTAGCGTATCTTTGTAAGCCGCTTCTTTTTGGGGAGTCATTGACGATTTTAAAATGGTACCTGCGCCGCCATGAATTGCGATAGCGACGTCTGATGACGCGTTCGTTAACGTGTCTGCGTTTGCCGCTGCCGTCAACATTGCTGCACCAGAGAGAATGATTGAAACGGTGCTAGCCAGCGTACGGCTACTTAGACAGAAGTTTCGACGAAGTTTTGCCAAACAATGAAAATGCAATGTTGTTCTCCTTTGTTTTTGTTAGGGCCTGCGTTTCCTAAAATGGGCAGACTTTTTTATACACTAACGCAAACAGTGTCTAAGCAACATCCATAATTTTCAGAAAAGTGGTAAGGTCGTGCTCAATAGTGGGTAATAGATCAGCTGCCTTTTGCCATTGTCCATTTTTCGTAAACGCCCACAACTGTTCAAAGTCATGCTGTAATTGCACAGCACCAATGTCTGCTGACATGCCTTTAAGTTTCAGTGTTAACATTTTCACTTGCTCGAAATCGCGGTGGGCCATGGCTTTCCCAAGCAGCTTCACTTTGTCTGGCGAGCTGTTTGCAAACAAAGAGCAGACTCTTGCAAAAAGCGCTTTATCTCCTTTAATTCGGGCTATGGCGCTGTCTTTGTCCCAACAGCGATTCTGCGAACTCTCTTCGGAAAAGCGCTTCACTTCATCCGTGATATTTGTCATTAAGTTATCGACTAAAGGCGACACATTCTCAGTGTGATAACCCGACGTTTTCATCTGCTCCACAAGCCAATGCTTCACCTTTGGAATAAGTACTTCTGCCATCACCGGCTTGGTCGAAAAATCGTCCATACCCGCTTCCATACACTTCTCTCGCTCACCGCGCATAGCATTAGCCGTCATGGCTATAATTGGCACATTAATGTGCATTTTACCGGTTTGACCATCTCTAATCGCCTTCGTCGTTTTATAACCGTCCATGATCGGCATTTGACAGTCCATAAGGACAGTATGAACTTGTAATGCTTTTTCCTCACACTTCTTAAGGAATGCAATTACCTCTTCGCCATTACTGCAGGTAAACACGTTAATAGGCAGCCCCTCTAATACACCTTTGGCAACCTCGCGATTTATCAAATTATCATCAACAATGAGTACATTGGCATTCTCGATAGCGTCTTGCGCATGTTCGACATTTTTGTTTTTTGTCGGCAACGGTTTCACTTTAATTGCGCTTGCAGCGATTTCTTCATTGTCACTGCGGAAATGCCTGTGTAAGTTTTGCTTAGCGAGCGTTTGTAACGACGATTTCAACAATGGTTTAGAAAGATATTCCACGGATACATGTTGGTAGCTGACAGCTGTCGCCCCAACACTTTGGAGAACATAAATAGTCGGCATGTCGGCTATACGCTTATCTGTATTCGCCGCCTGCCAAATGGCATCAAAAAAGTGAATAA
The DNA here is from genome assembly GCA_964454185.1 of uncultured Alteromonas sp. Lineage (GTDB taxonomy): Bacteria > Pseudomonadota > Gammaproteobacteria > Enterobacterales > Alteromonadaceae > Alteromonas. Next base: position 37,244 of record CAYVST010000020.1, on the reverse strand, counting down.
GCGTGCTAGATTCATCCACCATCAACGCGTCAAATTGTAACCAGTATTCCAGGTTGCCTTCAGGCTCTTTCTCAACAACGTGCACCGCGGCTCCTTCATGCAACAGCAGCGTACGCAGATTGTCTTCTAAAGGCGCATAAGGTGAAGATATGCCCCAACACATGTCAGCAAGCATGGCTATATGCCCCCCAATTTCGCCGGGGGCTTGAACACATTCCATGTCCACAGATTGATACGTGATATAAAACGAAAACTCACTGCCCTTGTCCTGCGTTGAATTAAGCTCGATATCCCCACCTAACAGTGTGGATAACTGCCTGCATATGGAAAGCCCTAAACCGGTACCGCCGTATTGTACCGCCACTTTTGAGTCGGCTTGCGTGAATGGATTAAACAATTTGGTTTGATGCTCAGGCGCAATACCAATGCCTGTGTCAATTATTGAGAAGTGCAGCTGACGCAGCGTCCCAGAACCCGTGTGAGTCTCAACACGCAGTAGAACGTGGCCTTTTTCTGTGAACTTGATAGCGTTGTTTAACAAATTACTTAAGATTTGATTTATTCGGTGGGGGTCGGAATACACTTTTTCACTATCAAGTTTGGTATAATCTACCAGCAGTTGTAACCCCTTGTTTTGCGCCTTTACCGCAAACACTTTTGCAATGGACTCAATTAGCATCAGGGCGTCAAAGTATTGATAATTGATATCGAGTTTACCAGCCTCAATTTTGGATAAATCTAACACATCGTTTATTAATGTATTGAGACTATTGCAGCTCGTATCAACCATTGACAATAGTTGGGTAGACTTTTCATTGAGCGCCTGCTTTTTTAACAGTGCTAACGAGCCAATAATACCATTTAACGGCGTACGCATTTCATGACTGATATTCGAAATGAAGGCGCTTTTAACCTCACTGGCCTTCTTTGCTTCTCTGGTTGCTTTCAAAAGATCTTTAGTGCGCCGTTGTACTTTCTCCTCAAGTTCTGCATTTATTTTTTCTATCGCTACTTTGGCATAACGCTCTTCCGTTATATCTCTGATGACAAAAGCCACTGAGGACAAACCGTCCTCAGTATCGAGTATTTTGGAAGCCGTTACCGCTAAATAGTGTTCTTTTTTATTGTTATCGACATACTGCGCTGAATAGGTTGTTTGCGTTTCAGGCCCAGTGAACACAAAATCGATACCCAATGACGTCAGCGCTGTGCAACCCTCGAAATGATGACCAACAACTAGCTGACTTGGCGTATCAAATAGTGTCTCGGCAGCCATATTCCAACTCGTTATCTTGCCTTCATCGTCTACGCTAAAGATGGCGTCTTTTGAACTGGCAACAACCGCTGCAGATTCTCGCCTGACGTTGGCTAGAGTGAGATTATCTAAGTTACTTCGATACATAAACCACAACACAATGGCAAACACCAAAGCGACCACGGCAATGACACTATAAGCACCTATCCGCTTTTCATAGACAATAGTCTCAACATAACTTTCATAGGTAATGGCATGAAAATACAAAGGCTTACTGCTTGCTCTATTGGCCAAATAAAACGCCCTAGAGACAGCATAGAAAGTTTGAGCATCACTTTGTTTGGGGTATACAATCCCCTGCCCTTGTACAACGGGTGATTGATATTCACTCGACCACGTTATGGCCTGGTTGAGATCCTTTGAAAATGCTTTTTCATCGTCTGGGTGAACGATAAAAAAGCCCTCATTATCTGACACTATTAATTGTTGATCCCCAAAAAGGGCATTGCGCATTTCACCTAGCAAATGCTCTGCGTTGATGTTTGCAATAACAAAACCGTAGCGTCCCCCCTCGTGGTCGAATAACGGTAACGAAAGACGCAGGGTACTTCTATAAGGAAACTCAATCTCACCATACTCACGATTGAGGTTAATACCTGATACATAGAATTCGTTTCTATTTCTATTTATGCTTGCAAGAAAATAATCTCGATTGCCTTTATTCTGTAGACCATTCGCAGGCACAACATCAATATTCCTTTCATTGCGTTCTACTCGTACAAATTCGCTGCCCTTTTCGTCGGCGAGAATAATGCGCAATTGATTAATTTCATCGTTACTTTCCATAAACGCGATAAAGGCTTGTTCTACTTGTTGCTTCCATTGCTCTGAAGATAATGGGTATGCAGAAACAGGGCTTGAGCCATTTGCTACATTCACTAATCCATAAACAGATGGTGAATTATGCAAAAACCTAATGGCATCCATATAGCCCTTAAGTTCAGTGTCGACGACGCCTTCGACGTTATCTGCACTTTCCACTAATGCGTCAAAAACTTGAGAAGAGGCGTTTTCCTGTACGCGCTGTTCAAACAACACAATAATAGAGGCAACAAGCACAAACGAGAGTACAACCATTAGCGCCATGGTGCGCTTCGCTTTTGCCATAAGAGACTGATGATGGGCGGGAAACAAAACAGCGTATTCCAAAGAATAAAAGACTACTAAAAAGCTAGTCAGCAAAGCGAGTTTGCGCAAGTTTTACACACCATTCTTTAACCATACAACGACGCACAATTACACAGACGTAAGGCGTGTTTTTCCGTCAACATTTGGTATTCAAATTTGCCCAGTGTAAACTGCGCTAAATATTTATATTAATTGCGTTTTGGTGACCATGCACACACCTACATTTCTTTGGTACGACTTTGAGACATTTGGAACCAGCCCTCAGAAGGACTTGCCCTGTCAATTTGCCGCTATCAGAACCGACCTATCGCTCAATATTGTTGATAAACCAATTAACATAATGAGTGCGATAGCTAACGACTACCTTCCACATCCTGAAGCGTGCTTGGTCACGGGCATAACGCCGCAGCAAACCTTAAGAGACGGTTCAAACGAAGCGGATTTTGCTGCCCGTATTTATCAAGAAATGGCAACACCCAATACATGCAGCGTGGGGTTTAACAGTATTCGTTTTGATGATGAAGTGTCACGCTATTTGTTTTACCGCAACTTCTACGACCCGTATTCAAGGGAATGGCGAAATGGTAACAGTCGATGGGACGTAATTGATCTTGCCCGAGCGTGTTATGCACTTCGCCCCGAGGGCATTAACTGGCCAAAGCGCGAAGACGGTACTCCTAGCTTCAAACTTGAAAATCTTACCGCTGCTAATAACATTGGTCATGAAAATGCGCATGACGCATTAAGCGACGTGTACGCTACAATAGCCCTTGCGAAACTTATCAAAAACAAGCAGCCTCGATTGTTTGATTACGCCTTTTCGCTTCGCAGCAAACATACGGTTATGCAGCAAATTGATGTGTCAAAGCCCTCTGTGTTGTTACATATTTCATCAAAACTTCCTGCCAGCCAAGGCTGTTGTACTTGGGTAATGCCCGTTGCGAAGCACCCTACTAACAGCAATGCGTTTATTACTATTGATTTAGCACACGACATTGATATGTTAATCAATGATTCACCCGAGCATATCAAGCAAGCTCTCTACGCGTCTGCACAAGACTACGACTCTCCTCTAGAGCGCCCTGGTATAAAACTTATTCATGCAAACCGCTCTCCTTTTGTCACTGCAGCAAAAGCGATGACTGAAGACAATGCGAGCCGCTTGGGGTTAGACAGAGAAAAATGTTTAGATAACTATCGCAGGCTGGCAGCTTATCCAGACCTAGCGCATAAACTCACGCAAGTATACGCATCAGATGAACACAACGACGAGCTTGATATTGACCATGCCCTCTACAGCGGCGGTTTTCTTAACGATGAGGACAAGCGATGGTGTGAACAGGTTATTTCAACGCCACCAGAAGCTCTGATCACCCTTGAAGACGCCACGCAAAATAAAGGTCTAAAGAAGCAGCTGTTTCGATACCGCGCGCGCAACTTTCCCAACACGCTTACAGCTGATGAACTAACCCGCTGGCAACATCACCGTCAAGCTCGCCTTACCGACCAAAGCTCGCATGGCTCTATCACGCTTGAAAGCTATATGATGCGCCTTGAGCATCTTGCACATGAACACAATGACAACCCAGAAAAACAGGCCATACTTAGAGCACTGTATCAATATGCTGAAAACCTTTGACGCGCGATGGGGATAAGCATAAATTAGACGATGTTAAGCATTTTTTGCATGTCGCCGATACTATAAAAACAAGTGCGAAAGGAAATACAAGTGATGAATGGCGTAGTAATCAGTTTTGATGAGTCCAGAACCTATATTGAATTAACCTTAAAGCCCGCAGAATTTGAATCTGAAGTAAGTACAAGTGATGTTCGAGCATTATTAGCAACAGGTGAAACAAAACGCTTGTACGTGTCGGAAACTGCGCTTAAGTCAGCCTGTGACACTGCCAACCACTATCTCAAAACAGGAGATGATTCAGAAGTAAAGGAACGTGTTGGTGAACGCAAGAATGCCGAAGTCGAGTTTCGTATTCCCGAAGACGCAATGCGCGCGAACCTTGTACTGACCACCCCTTATGGTGGCAAATTGCCCTCTCTTTCTACCATCAAGTCGCTCGCACAAAAAAACAATGTGTTACGCGGTGTGGGTACTAAAGTCATTCAGTCAATGCTGGAGGAAGCCAGAACGGCTGCACCAGGCACCGTTATTGAGAAAACCATTGCCAAAGGGCTTCCGGCACGCAATGGGAAAAACTCAAAGTTTGTTCCCCTAGTACCTAATGCGCTAGAACGAGTATTAAAGCCGCAAACCGGCAAAGGCGAGCGTGTTGACATGCGCAACCTTGGTGAAGTTATCTGCGTAAAAGTTAACACGCCTGTTCTTCGCAGAACAAAGCCTACGCAAGGGCGAACGGGTTTTGATATTAAAGGCAATAAAATTGATGCTGTTGCAGGTGAATGGGTAGATTTCAAAATGGGCGGGGGTACGGTAGTGTCCGATCACGACCCTAACCTGCTTACCTCTTCAATTTCAGGCATGCCAAAGTACCAAGACCAGACCATGACTGTTGACGATACATTTATCTGTACAGGCGTCAACGTGGGTTCGGGGCACGTAAACTACGAAGGTGCGGTACTGGTTAATGGTGACGTCACAGAAAAAATGGAGATTAAAGCCGCCGGCGATGTGACTATTAATGGTTTTGTTGAGTCGGCGTACATTGAGTCTGGCGGTGACATTATTGTGACTGAAGGCGCAATGGGCAAAGTTAATGACGCGGATAGTGAATACCATTGTAAACTTGTCGCCGCCGGTAGCGTTCACGTTCAGCACGGTCAGGGAATTGAAATAAAATGTGGTGGAAATGTCACCATTGGAAGACAACTTGCCTACAGCAAACTGCGCTGCGCAGGTTCGGTCACAGTAGGGCAACTTGACAATCCAATGGGCAACTTGTTCGCCTGCGATATTGTCAGCCAAAATAGAATTGAGGCAGGCACACTAGGTGCAGTGTCGGGAAGCACACTTAAAATTGATTTCAGCCCAGGGTTTAATTTGTTGTCAGAACGAAAAGAATCGATTGACGAATTGTTGCGCCAGTTGCGTGAAAACAACTTAAAACACAAAGAGAAAATTGAGCTCTTACAAAGCAAGAAAGTACCCAAAGAATTACAGCGTAAAGTGTCGGAAGCACTGGAGCTGTTAAACAATGAAAATGCATTACTTGAGTGGATTGAAAACAAGGCTAACGATGTCAGGCTTGCAAAAGAGAACTACCAACAAGATGTGAAATTGGTGGCTAACAAACGCTTGTACCCTGGTGTTTCGGTGAAACTCAATAACCGTAGTTGGCGTTCAGAACGAGAGTACGCGAAAGCTCGCATACAGTACGAATCACATCAGTGGCATTACGAGCCCATCGTGTAGCATGTGAAATTCAACTACTACTCGGCCACTGACACTTTTCCAAAACCAAGGCGCTTAGACTGATAAAGCGCCTTGACTGAACGTTCAAACCATTCACTGAATTCTTCATCTTTGTGAATTTGTGACATACCGATAGCAACGTTGAACGTTTCACCGACTATGGGTTGGCCAGACATACAAGTAAGTAGCCTATCAGCCAGCGTTTTCGCGGGGCCCACTGGTGTTTGAGGGCACAAAATAATGAATTGCTCATCACTGAAACGAGACACAACATCTACCTCTCGCACCGTACTCAAACAGCTAGATGCTACTGTTTTTAGCGCATCTTCTTTAGCATGCGAGTCAAAACTAAATTCGTCCTCATTTACTGCTGTTAGCTCTATCACAATAAGCGATGCGGTTGTATGAAAACGGTGAAAACGAGAAATTTCTTCTTCCGCGCGCTGAATCATATGATTGCGATTGTACAACCCAGTTACATTGTCATGGGAAGAAAGAAACGCCAGTGTTTTGTTCTTTTCTAACAAAGTAGACTGCAACGTGCTGATTTCTTCATTCTTTTGTTTAATGATTCTTTTAAAGTGACTGCGATACCGCTTGCGAGCAATAACCGCAAACAGGAACATAAGTACAATACCTACAGAGAGTATGAGTTTGATGTAGTCGTGACTATAGCGAACTTGAACATTGTTCCACTGCTTGAAAATATCAACTTTTTGAGACTCAGGTATCCTCTCGATAGCATAGTTGAGCTGTTCAATAAGTTCGCTGTGCGCCTTATTGACGCCAAACGCCAGGGAGTCGTACGGTTCTGCATAACCCACAATAATCATATCTTTTAGCTTAAGATTGTTAATATGCATATTTACGCTTAGCAACGAACCAACCATTACATCAAACTCACCATTGGCAAGTTGTATCAACCCTTCTTGTTCAGAATTGATCAGCCGAAGCCTTAAACTAGGATAATAGCGCGCAATATATTCTACTTGCCTGTAGCCTTGCACAACACCTACCGACCGATTTCCTACGCCACCATACCCTTGCAGCATAGGCGTTCCGGCCCGCGCAACCAGTACATTGGGGGCTTCAAAATACGGTAGACTAAAATCGAGAAATTGTTTTCGATAATCCGACGTATTCAACATAGGAATAACGTGACACTTGCCTTGTTGGATGTATTCCAGGCTTTGCTGCCATGTTTGTGTTGGGACAAGTGTAAACGTAAGGTCGGTGAGACTTGAAATAATGTCTAAATACTGCGCGGATATACCAATGTGCGTACCGTTTCGTATTGCCTCGTACGGCGCCCAATTAGGGTCAATACAATAGGTTACTTCAGTCTTCTCTGAGTTTTTTGTCACCGTATCGACACTTTGCGCATGTGCAAAGGTGTGAGCAATCATTAATACGGTTGCCCATACAGCTAAAAGAGAAAAGCGTCGACTCATCACGTTGTTCAAACATACCTCTTTGGCTTTCTTAAGCACTCTTTGTACTTCTTTTTATACTTCGTGTTTGTCACTCTGCTTGCTAGAGTTTCACACTGACATTTGGCGCGAAGTATTAACGTTAACCAGCTAAAAAGCAATATTTTTACACTATAAATCAATAATTTGAGCAAGCACTTTCGCAGCCACCTGCCCATTCGTAAAGAAAAGAGGCCGCGTTACACGCTGCGTTAAGTCACCGCTTGCTTTTGTCTAAAGAGCGGCTGTTTGTACGCTTCTTCGTTAATGATATGACTTAGCTTTGCCACCGCAACTTCAATATCCTTAAAGCACAAATACAATGGCGCAAACCCCACTCTTAGTATGTTCGGCGCTCTAAAATCAGCGATAACACCTTCGGCAATCCAAGCTTGGCATATTGCATAGGCATCATCGTGTGCCAACGCTATTTGGCTACCCCGGTCATCAGCACTGGGGCTCACAATGTCAAAAACATCAAGTAACCCGCTGTTTTTCGCTTCAGCCACAAAAAATGCCTGTAGCTTTTTTGATTTTTCATCAATTGCTTTTAAAGACACACCGTCAAATACCGTAAGCGCTGCATCAAGTATACTCATTCCAATTACGCCAGGTGTACCGCAAAGGTTTTGTTTAATACTGTTATCTGGCGTGTAATCAGGAGAAAATGCAAACGGTGCGTTGTGCCCCATCCACCCCGATAGAGGCTGCTGATAGCTGTCTTGGTGACGTTGCGCTACGTAGATAAACGCAGGCGCACCCGGCCCTCCATTGAGGTACTTGTACGTGCAGCCAACAGCAAAATCAACATTGCAGTCGTCTAAATGGACAGGGAACGCCCCCGCGCTGTGTGCAAGATCCCACAAAGTTAAAATGCCTTGTTGCTGTGCAAATGCTGTTATTTTTTGCATATCAAGTTTGTTACCAGAGCGGAAATTCACCTGCGTAAGCATGACAACCGCTACGTCTTCATCCAAGCCGCTGCAAATAGCATCCTCATCGATATAGCGAATACTGTAAGCATCGCCAAGCATGGCTAACAGTCCTTGCACCATATAAATATCGGTTGGAAAATTGTCACGCGTTGTCGCAATAACCTTTCTTGAAGGGTTCAGTTTTAAGGCAGCGCTTAGCACCTTAAACAAATTAATTGAAATTGAATCACAACAGACTACTTGCCCCTGTGCGGCTCCAATAAGGCTTCCAATACGGTCTCCCACACGGGTGGGCAGTGATATCCACTGGTAACTGTTCCAACTGGTTATCAGACCATCACCCCACTGACGCTTTACTACATCGTGTGCACGCACTTCTGCGACCTTTGGAAGCGGTCCAAGTGAATTACCATCTAAGTAGATTGTGTCTTGTGGAAGCGCAAACTCGTCGCGTTTTAGACGCAAAGGATCTTTATCGTCCAATTGCTCAGCAGAAAAAACCTTAGTTAGCATGCTGATTAATAACCTCAATTAATGCGTGAAATGATGTAGATTCTGGGTGCAGCCAGTCAAAATGACCTCCTGACGGCACTATCGTTGTTGCAGCCCCTGCTAGCGAAGCGTGATGAACCGGCACAATGCTATCACCACTGCCGTGCAGCAAGTAAAAAGGGATATGACTTTTCGATGAGTCTGGTGTGGCAGCGCGGTAATCGGCTGCTTTTGTGCTCACATCACCGCCCATGAATGCAGTGGTGGCAGTTTGACAGCTATTTGTACCAACAGCGTATTTCGCCACATCAGTAATTGCAGCTAAACCCAAAACCGCTTTTATGTTGATATTGTTGGGCACATTGCTAAGAGACTGGGCAGCCAATAGTGCAAGGTGTCCCCCTGCAGAGTGGCCTGCTATAACCACGTCCGTGTGCATGTTTTTTTGCACGACATCAGCGAATGATTTTCCAATACCGGCAGACACGTCATCTAGGCTACCTGGCCATCCGCCGCCTTCATCTCCGGTTCGACGGTATTCAACGGCATAGGTCGTTATGCCCTTATCAGCCAGTGCATAGTACATGCCTTTAGCGTGAGTTAAATCGTACGCGTTTAACCAACACCCCCCATGTATAAAAATCATGGCAGGTTTCGGCACATCGGCATGCTTGGCGTGCCAAACGTCTATTCGCTGTAATGCGCTAGCACCATATGACAGTGTCTCATCGGCCTGCCTCATGGCTAAAGACTGAAGCTCAGCGTATCCAACTTGGGTACGGTGGTGTTCAGTGCCTTGTTCACTGGCTTGTAGCGGATGAAATAAGCCTGTTAACGCAAGGGTTGTGAGCAACTTAAAAAGCGGTCTTCTTAATATGGCCATGTTTAATGTGCTTAGTGACTTTGTAGTTTTTCTATTTTTAATGCCATTAAAACACAAGTGGCACCATCGAAGGTGCCACTTACAACATTAAAACTTGTTTAGGTTTACACTAAAGCATTTCTACTGCAAGTGCTACACCTTCGCCGCCACCAATACACAGTGATGCTATGCCTTTTTTACCGCCACGCTGTTTCAAGGCGTGTAGCAAGGTAACAAGAATACGCGCGCCTGATGCGCCAATTGGGTGACCAAGTGCACATGCGCCGCCTTTTACGTTAACTTTTTCAGCGTCTAGACCCAGTTTCTTTATGGCCAACATGGTCACCATGGCAAACGCTTCGTTTATTTCGAATAAGTCTACGTCTTCTTTCTGCCACCCTGCTTTATCAAACACTTTTTCCATTGCGCCTACAGGAGCAACGGTAAAGTTCTCTGGCTCAATAGAGTGTGTGGCATGCGCTACAACACGAGCTAATGGTGCTAAGCCAAGTGCTTTTGCTTTGCTCTCGCTCATTACTACCAATGCTGCTGCGCCATCAGAGATTGAGCTAGAGTTAGCCGCAGTCACTGTGCCATCTTTCTTAAAGGCAGGACGCAGCGTTGGAATTTTTTCTGGGCGCGCAGAGCTTGGGCCTTCATCAGTATCAACAACCACATCACCTTTTCGTGTAGACAGAGTGACAGGCACGATTTCATCGCTAAACGTTCCGCTATCAATCGCTTCGTGTGCTTTAGACAGTGAACTAAGCGCAAACTCGTCCATGTCGCCGCGGGTAATGCTCTCTTCATCTGCAGTGTCTTGTGCAAAACACCCCATGGCTTTGCCGTCGTAGGCATTTTCCAAGCCATCAAGCATCATATGATCTAGCACTTGTCCGTGCCCCATACGGTAACCGGTGCGAGCTTTTGGCAACATATAAGGCGCATTACTCATGCTCTCCATACCACCGGCGACAATGGTTTCTGCACTGCCCGCTTTAATTAAGTCGTGAGCTAACATGACAGCCTTAAGGCCTGAACCACACACTTTATTGATAGTTGTTACGCCCGCGCTCAGTGGTAATCCCGCGCCTAATGACGCTTGACGTGCAGGTGACTGTCCAAGACCTGCAGGTAACACACAGCCCATGATCACTTCGTCAATTGCTGACACATCTAGGTTTTCAACCGCTGATTTAATCGCCACTTCACCAAGGTGTGTGGCTGACACGCCTGACAAGCTGCCGTTAAAACCACCCATAGGTGTGCGTTTAGCCGCGACTATCACTACTGATTCGTTACTCATAACCATGCCCTTAAATTTCAATAAAATTAAATACTTAACTAGCTAAAGGTATTCGCTTGTATAAAAAAGTAAACACCCTTAAGTGTGACAACTTACCGCCAACACCATGAAAAATTGACGTTAGTAAAATGTTACTTTACCTTAACGTAAATTGTAATTAACGTTAACGTAAACCTGTACTATGACAGTGTCAACAAAACACTACGTATTAGTGCATCACAATTGAATAGCACGTTAGTGCTATAAACGTAGTTACATAACCCACTTTTTAAAAGAAAAGTGAGGTAGCAAGAAAGCGCTTAAAAACAAGGTACATGTAATGAACAAGTACGATGACGAAACGACTTACGCCATTGGCGAGCTTGCTCGCGAATTCGACATAACACCTCGCTCTATCCGTTTTTACGAAGAGCAAGGCTTAATGTCTCCATCGAGAACCGGACAAAACCGCGTTTATTTGAATAAAGACCGAGTAAGACTCAAGCTTATTCTTCGCGGCAAACGCCTTGGTTTTTCGCTGGCTGAAGTCAAAACCTTGTTCGACATGTACGACAGCAACCCTAATTCGGCTGTTCAGTTAGAAGCCATGTTGGAAATGACTGAGCAAAAACGTGCCGTGCTACGTCAACAGCTTGAAGATATTCAAATGCTGATGACGGAACTTGATGATGTAGAAGCACGTTGCCGCGAAGAACTCGCAGAACTCAAACGAGGAAAAATTGCATGAATACCGCTTACCCTACTCTAAATTTTGGCCTTGGCGAAGACATCGACATGTTGCGCGATCAGGTGTATCAATTTGCGCAAAACGAAATTGCACCATTGGCCGAAAAAGCAGATGCCGACAATCAGTTTCCAAACGAGCTATGGACCAAGCTGGGCGACATGGGTTTGCTTGGCGTCACCGTATCTGAACAATATGGTGGTTCAGACATGGGCTATCTTGCACATACCGTTGCAATGGAAGAAGTTAGTCGTGCTTCAGCGGGCATTGGTCTGAGCTACGGCGCGCACTCGAACCTTTGTGTAAACCAAATTTTCAAAAACGGTAACGACGCCCAGCGCGAGAAGTATTTGCCAAAACTGGTATCGGGTGAGCATATCGGCGCGTTGGCAATGAGTGAGCCAAACGCAGGTTCTGACGTTGTTAGCATGAAGCTAAGAGCGGAAAAGCGCGGCGATAAGTATATTTTAAACGGCAACAAAATGTGGATCACAAATGGTCCAGATGCACATACCTTTGTTATTTATGCAAAGACTGATGTAAACGCAGGCCCACGCGGCATTACTGCGTTTATCGTAGAACGTGATTTCCCTGGCTTCACTCGCGCGCAAAAGCTCGACAAGCTTGGTATGCGTTCGTCGAACACTTGCGAACTGGTGTTTGAAGATTGTGAAGTACCAGCTGAAAACGTTATCGGCAACGAAGGCGAAGGTGTACGCGTATTAATGAGCGGCCTAGACTACGAGCGTCTTGTACTTTCTGGTGGCCCGCTAGGCATTATGCAGGCCTGTATGGATGTTGTTGTACCGTACATTCATGACCGTGAACAATTTGGTCAGTCAATTGGCCAATTCCAGCTGGTTCAGGGCAAAGTTGCAGACATGTACACCCAAATGAATGCGGCCCGCGCTTATGTTTATGCGGTAGCGAAATCATGTGATCGCGGTGAAACTACGCGAAAAGACGCCGCAGGCGCTATCCTTTACTCTGCCGAGCTAGCAACCAAAATGGCATTAGACGCTATTCAGCTACTGGGCGGTAACGGCTACATCAACGAATACTCTACCGGTCGCCTATTACGTGACGCTAAGCTTTACGAAATTGGTGCGGGTACATCTGAAATTCGCAGAATGCTTATCGGCCGAGAGCTGTTTAACGAATCAAAATAATAAAACCGTTAATCTCACTTTTAGTACCAAACGACAACACAGCCTCTTAATTTAAGAGGCTGTCACACAAGGAGGGGTCATGCCCGTTCTTCGCTCTACGATTAATGTGAAATCTGAAACCTTTGTTGCCAATAGCGAGGCTATGCAGGCGCAAGTGGACGATCTTCTCGAAAAAATAAATCAAATTACACAAGGTGGTGGTGAAAAAGCCGCCGAGCGCCATGTTTCTCGTGGCAAGCTATTACCTCGCGATCGTATTAATGCGCTGATAGATGAAGACACGCCATTTCTTGAAATTGGCCAACTTGCGGCATGGGAAGTGTACGAAGACTATGTACCTTGCGCGGGCGTAGTAGCCGGTATTGGTGTGGTCAATGGCGTTGAGTGTATGATTGTTGCGAACGATGCGACAGTTAAAGGTGGTACCTACTACCCTCTTACTGTTAAAAAGCACCTTCGCGCGCAAACCATCGCCGAACAAAACAATCTACCTTGTATCTACTTGGTAGACTCAGGCGGTGCTAACCTGCCTCGACAAGACGATGTATTTCCTGACCGTGAGCACTTTGGCCGCATTTTCTTTAACCAAGCCAATATGTCAGCCAAAAACATTCCGCAAATAGCGGTCGTTATGGGGTCGTGCACCGCAGGTGGTGCCTACGTGCCAGCCATGGCCGATGAAAGCATTATTGTTAAAGAGCAAGCCACTATTTTCCTTGGAGGTCCACCTTTGGTAAAAGCAGCCACAGGTGAAGTGGTTACTGCTGAAGAGCTTGGTGGGGGCGATGTTCACACACGTATTTCAGGTGTAGCTGATCACTTAGCCAATAACGACCATCACGCGCTGTCGCTAGCGCGCAATGCCATTGGTAGATTGAATCGCAAGAAGCCTGAAACGGTAGACGTAGCCGACATTAAGCCACCACGTTACGACAGCAAAGAGATTTACGGCATTGTACCTGCTGATAGTAAACAGACCTTTGACGTACGTGAAATCATTGCTCGTATCGTTGATGACTCTGATTTTGATGAATTCAAGCCGCTTTACGGCACAACGCTGGTGTGTGGCTTTGCACGCATCTTCGGCTACCCGGTGGGCATTGTTGCCAATAACGGTATTTTGTTTGGCGAAAGTGCATTGAAAGGCGCTCACTTTGTTGAGCTATGTGCTATGCGCAAAATTCCCCTTGTGTTTTTACAAAATATTACCGGCTTTATGGTGGGTAAACAGTACGAACATGGCGGTATTGCAAAGCACGGTGCAAAAATGGTGACAGCAGTAGCCTGTGCCAATGTACCAAAACTTACCGTATTAATTGGCGGTAGCTTTGGCGCCGGCAACTACGGCATGTGCGGCCGAGCTTACGATCCACGCTTCCTGTTTATGTGGCCAAATGCACGTATCTCGGTAATGGGTGGCGAACAGGCCGCTGGCGTGTTGGCACAAGTAAAACGCGACCAAAAAGAGCGTGCAGGCGAAACCTGGAGCGACGAAGAAGAAAAAGCGTTTAAGCAACCGGTTATCGATACTTACGAAAAGCAAGGTCACCCGTATTACGCGTCAGCGCGCTTGTGGGATGACGGGGTTATTGACCCTGCCGATACACGTCTTGTATTGGGTCTGTCTTTATCTGCCGCACTTAACAAGCCAATTGAAGACACTCAATTCGGCATCTTCAGAATGTAGGAGCGATGAATATGGAACAAGCTGTAACCTACGTTGTTGATGAGCGTGATGTCGCCATCGTAACGTTGAATCGCCCAGAAAAGCACAATGCTTTTGACGATGAAATGATTGCCGAATTAACCCGCTTGTTTAAGCAAGCGGGTGAAGATACCAGAGTGCGTGCCCTTGTGCTGCAAGCCAAGGGTAAAAGCTTTAGTGCAGGCGCAGACCTTAACTGGATGAAAAAAATGGCAAGCTACACCCAAGCGCAAAACGAAAGTGATGCGATGGGCCTAGCTACCATGCTGCAAACACTGTACGCATTGCCCAAACCCACTATTGCACGTGTGCAAGGCGCTGCGTTTGGTGGAGCTGTTGGCCTTATTGCCTGCTGTGATATTGCCATTGGCAGCAAGCTAAGCAAGTTTTGCCTAAGCGAAGTAAAAATTGGACTTATTCCAGCCACTATTAGCCCTTATGTTGTTGAAGCAATGGGCGCTCGCGTATGTCGCCGTTATTTCCAAACTGCCGAAGTATTTTCTGCGCGTCGTGCAAGACGCTTAGGCCTGCTAAGTGAATCGGTAACCGAAGACGAGTTGGATAGCACGATTGATGGCATTATCAGCGGTATCGTTAAAAATGGACCACACGCTGTTGCGCAGTCAAAAGCGCTAGTGCAATGGGTGGCGTCTCAGCCTATTAACGATGCGCTGCTGGGCGAAACCAGTAAACTGATTGCTCAAGTACGTACGTCTGAAGAAGGCCAAGAAGGTTTAGGTGCCTTTTTAGAAAAGCGTCGCGCTGCTTGGATAAAGCCAGCCGCACAAGACAACGCGGGGTTGGAGAAATAAAGATGATTAATAAATTACTCATTGCTAACCGTGGCGAAATTGCCTGCCGCGTTATTAAAACAGCCAAACTGTTAGGCGTAAAAACAGTAGCAGTTTATTCAGATGCAGACACCCAAGCACGCCATGTAAAAATGGCCGACGAAGCCGTGTATTTGGGTGCTTCACCATCAAAAGAAAGCTACTTGCGCGGCGAACTGATTATTGAAAAAGCGAAGCAGCTAGGCGTAGATGCCATTCACCCTGGCTACGGTTTTTTATCAGAAAATGCCGATTTTGCTAATCTTTGCGCGAGCAACAACATCATTTTTGTTGGGCCTCCTGCTTCTGCCATCGAAGCCATGGGCTCTAAATCTGCGGCAAAGCATATTATGGAGAAAGCCGGCGTACCGCTTGTGCCAGGTTATCACGGTGATGATCAAGATGAAGCCGTGTTAAAAGCGGCCGCTGATGAGATGGGCTACCCGGTGCTGCTTAAAGCAGCCGCGGGTGGTGGCGGTAAAGGTATGCGACAGGTATGGAGTGAAAAGGAATTTTCACAAGCCCTTAGCGCCGCCAAGCGTGAGTCGATGGCAAGTTTTGGTGACGACCACATGCTGGTTGAAAAATACCTTACACGACCGCGTCACGTAGAAATTCAAGTGTTCTGTGACACCTTAGGTAATGGCGTTTACTTGTTTGAGCGCGATTGTTCTGTACAGCGTCGCCACCAGAAAATCATTGAAGAAGCCCCTGCCCCAAATATGTCGCAAGATATTCGCGAGAAAATGGGTGAAGCAGCCATTCTTGCCGCTAAAGCCATTAACTATGTTGGCGCAGGTACGGTGGAGTTCTTGCTAGATGAAGACGGCTCATTCTATTTCATGGAAATGAACACTCGTTTGCAGGTAGAGCACCCTGTGACAGAGATGATCACAAATGAAGACCTTGTTCAGTGGCAGCTTTCAATTGCTGAAGGCAAGCCCATTCCTAAGCAGCAACAAGAGCTTACGCTTACCGGCCATGCGTTTGAAGCACGTATCTATGCCGAAGATCCAAACAATGAGTTTTTACCTTCGACAGGTACGTTACACCTTCTACAACCGCCAACAGAAAGCGACGTAGTGCGCGTAGATACCGGCGTTGAACAAGGCGATGAAGTTAGCGTGTACTACGACCCTATGATTGCCAAATTGGTGGTATGGGGCGAGTCACGAGAAGTAGCGCTTAAACGCCTACTTCACGCGCTTGGCAACTATCATATTGAAGGCGTATCAACGAACATCGATTTTCTTAAACGCGTTGCTAGCAACCAAGCGTTTATCGACGCAGAGCTAACCACAACATTTGTTGAAAAACACAATGACGACTTGTTTGCCCCTGCACCAGAAAACGCCCAATTTAATCGCGTAACGTTACCTGCTATGGCGTTACTTGCCTTAACACACCGCCAAGCGATGCAAACCAAGCGCAACAACGCCAATAACAAACAGCTTTCTGTTTGGGGTTCAGCGGGAGCGTGGCGTGCAAACCTTACTCACAATGAAGTATTGCAGCTACAGGTAAACGGCGACACGCTTGATATCAGCGTAAACCATACTGCTACCCAAGGTGAATTGGTATGGAACCTCACCATTAACGGTACTACGCATGTGGTTTCAGGTGAATTAACTGCACTAGATGCAAACAGCGCTCAACTTCACGGCGTTATCGACGGTTACAAGACAGTGTATAGTGTGTGCGAAAAAGACGGACACTTCACGCTGTTTAACAACGATACTCACGCTAGCTTTGATGTTGTTCTACCTTCACTGGGTGATGACAGCGATGCAGGTCACGACGCTAACTTTGATGCGCCGATGAACGGCACCATTGTTGCCCTATTGGTAGAGCCAGGCACGAAAGTAGAAAAAGGCCAGCCTATCCTGATTATGGAAGCCATGAAAATGGAGCACAGTATTGTTGCCCCTAAAGATGGCGTGGTTGACAGCTTTTACTTTAACGCTGGTGAACTGGTTGATGGTGGCGCAACGCTACTGGCCTTTACCGCCGATGGCGAAGAGGAGTAAATGCCATGGCATTCCCATCGCAAGTGAGTATTGTTGAAGTAGGCCCTCGTGATGGCCTACAAAACGAGAAACAACTGGTAACCACGGCAGACAAGCTAACGCTAATTAGCATGTTAGGAGATGCGGGATTAACGCGTATCGAAGCAGGAAGTTTTGTGTCGCCCAAATGGGTGCCACAAATGGCCGATTCGGGTGATATTTTCAAACAATTAGCCCGCAAGCAAGGTGTGCAGTACTCTGCCCTCACCCCTAACATGAAAGGCTTAGACGCTGCTCTTGAAGCGGGTGTTGAAGAAGTCGCCGTGTTTGGTGCGGCCTCTGAATCGTTTTCGCAAAAAAATATCAACTGTTCAATTAGCGAAAGCCTTAGCCGCTTTGAGCCGGTTATTGAAAAGGCCAAAGCTCTCAATATTCCTGTGCGCGGCTATGTGTCATGTGTAATGGGCTGCCCTTACGAGGGCAAAATAGCGCCAAAAGCCGTAGCCGATGTGTCTAAGACCCTGCTTGATATGGGCTGCTATGAAATATCGCTGGGCGACACCATAGGCACTGGTACACCCGGCGCAACGAAAGCCTTGATGGATGAAGTGTTGAACGCCATTCCAGTCTCTAAGGTTGCGGCACATTTTCACGACACCTACGGACAAGCGCTGGTTAACCTGTATACCGCAATGGAATATGGCGTTGCAGTGATAGATTCAGCCGTGTCTGGCCTGGGCGGCTGCCCTTACGCCAAAGGCGCCAGTGGCAATGTGGCAACTGAAGATGTGGTGTACATGCTAAATGGTATGGGTATTACTTCTAACGTAAACATGGATAAA
>CAYVST010000020.1:0-18973 GCA_964454185.1 uncultured Alteromonas sp. | reverse complement strand
TGTGGTGTACATGCTAAATGGTATGGGTATTACTTCTAACGTAAACATGGATAAATTACTCGATACATCGCGCTTTGTGCAAAGCGTGCTGGGCAGACCGCCGGTATCTAAGGTAGCAACGGCACTGCTCGCCAAATAGGCGAGCAAATAAGCACGAATACCCGTCCAAAACCCGATATAACGCGCAGTATGGTTCTTACCTACTGCGCTTTATTTTTCTTTGGGCAAAATCAAGGTGGTCACAATTGCCAAGGCAATCATAACTGCCATCACGTACACCACAGAAAACGTCAGCACGGGCGTTAGGGCGGCATACAGGCTACCAAATGCTAACAAAATAAGTCCAATAGAGGTATTTGAGAAGCCCACCAGCTCTGTGCGCCCCTGCCCTTCCTTCACATCTAAACTGTAGGTCTTTCGCCCGGTTCTAACACCTGCGTGGGCAATAGACAACACAAAGAACAGCGCGGCTGACAATACGAGCGACTCTGAATTGCTAACCAGTAATCCAATACATGCAACAAGCGCCATAGCCCCCGCAATTTGAAGGGTAAGCCTTGCGCTTTTATCAGCAACCTTTCCCCAAATTAACGACGAAAGTAATGTGGCAAGCGCTTCAGCTGCAATGTAAACGGGCAATAAATTCGCTGCGTTTTCCTCTTTTTGAATCATAAAGTACGGAGCAACCAGCGCTGAATGTACAAACAAGCCTCTTACAAATATAAATTTATAAACCGTGCTGTCGAAATTAACGCTAAACACGCTTGCATTACTATCGCTATCTTTCCCTACATTGACGTCGGTTTTTATTGGCCACATACATACAAGTGTAAGTGCGAACACGCTAGC
This sequence comes from uncultured Alteromonas sp., assembly GCA_964454185.1. Classification (GTDB taxonomy): domain Bacteria; phylum Pseudomonadota; class Gammaproteobacteria; order Enterobacterales; family Alteromonadaceae; genus Alteromonas. Next base: position 18,124 of record CAYVST010000020.1, on the reverse strand, counting down.
GCTAAAACCTATAATGCCCATTAGCATGCGTTTATCCAACGCCTCGCTAACTAGAAGTAATGGCAAGGCAACTGCAAGCGTTGCCACTCCAGAAATTGTCGAGGCCATGCCAATTAAGTTGCCACGCTCGCCTTTTTCTGCAACGTCAGCCTCCATGTCCTTTACCGTTAGCGAGCAGGCTGAGCGACCCAAGCTTAACAGTATTAAAGCAATTAGCACTATCGCGCCAGATACTGCGCTGTTAGTTGCGCCACTGCTTGCCATAAATAGTGCCAGTAAAATGCATGCCACAGACAGTGTTTGGATGATCATGCCTGCACGCCACACGATGTGCCTTTTACTATGATCCCTAAGATAAAAGCTTAACAGCGCTTGAGGCAATAGCGCGCCAGATTCGCGAATAGGCACAAGCCAGCCCACCATCCATGTAGGTGCACCAATTGAAAGCATAAGCGCGGGAAGTGTGGTCTTGGCAGAAATAAGAAGGTCAGCAAGCTTGTTTAACGACAAGCCTGCGATGAGTCGGTGTTTTTTGTCGCTAAGCAAGATAAGCACTGCCCAATACTAGAATTATGCATATTAGAACGGTTACATGTTCATACGCGATCATTTGTACTGGGCATCACGGCGTATTTAGCCTTTGTTTTCTACAATAGTTTTAAGGTTCTCTAACCCCATTTCGAAATCAGGGCCAATTAAGTCGTCAATGAAAAGTACAAAGTAACGGTTCACTGGGTTGTTATCTACTTCACCTTCATCTCTCCAGGTCACTTGTGTACCCGCCGATACAGGCTTCATTTCAACAGTACCTGTTGAGCCCATGTCAAAATCTGGAAAATAGAGGCTATATAATACCCGCTTGTTATGTTCGAGTTGGGTGATCTCCATTTCTCCGTCACCTTCAGTGGCACTTTTCCATTCAGAACGCATACCGATTGCACGGTCTGGGCCTGAATAGCTTAGTTCCATTTGTGGGTCGCGTTTAAACCACACTCCCCACTTTTGCCATTCCCTTAAATCCACAACATATGGATATACATCTGCTGGTGCAGCGTCGATTGTAATACTGCGCTCGACACTGTACTCCTTAGGAATAAAAAAGCTTGTTGCCACGAATAAGACGATCACTACGCCAACTATCACCAACAACTTTTTTAATGCACCCATGTGCGCCTCCATTAAAGTTTAGAACTCCAAATATAACATTTTATTAACAAAAGTCACTGGGAGCTTGGTTAAAATCGCCGCTCAAGTAATGCACAACCATGTTTCTTACATAATCGGCATCGACGGCTGATACCCACGAAACACGGTTAGTTTCAGCATCGCTGCGATAGGTTTGCCCTGCATTTGGCGTTGATACACCCACCTTAAGCGATGCGCTGGTAATTGTGCATCGCTCACTGGGTAATGCCAGTACACACGTAGAAAGAATATCCCACAAAAAGTAAGTAAACTCATAAGACGGTATAGCCGTTACCGTTGCCGCCCAAAATTGCCCAGACAAGTCTGATACCGGGGTTTGCGCCTGTGCTAGCTTTTCAAGAAACGACCAGCTGACTGGCAGTGCGTTGGTTGCATCAAGGGGTACGAGCAGCACATCTAAGCCGCTATCAATCAAAGTTTTGGTGGCATCGGGGTGCCAATATGCATTCCATTCGGCCGTTCCATTGTGATCATGCATAGCCACGTTGCCTTTTACATCAACAGCACCGCCCATCCACACCACGCGTTCAATGTTGTTTTTAACCGCATCACCTGTATGTTCATCGCTAATAGCAGCTGCCAAATTTGATGCAGGCCCTGTCATAAGTACCGTCACTTTGGATGCATGGTTAGCAATAGTCTCCTGCATCCAAATGTGCGCTGGTTTATCACTCACCGTAATGTTTTGGCTAGAAGTACGAAGCATTAGCGGCATGGCATGGCACACTTTAGGTTGTGCTCGCCACTCAGGTGGAAACGGATTAGGGCCGGATATGTTGCCTATGCTGATAGGAATGTGAGAATTCCCGGTTAAGTTGAGAATTTTTTTTGTACTGAGTAACGCATCATCAGGATAACAATCTGCCGGCGTAATACTTACGCCAATGACGTCGATCTGCGGCAATCGAAGCAACAAAAGAAGCGAAAGTAAGTCATCTATACCACCATCGTGATCAAAAATAACCGCTTGGTTTGCTGACATAATGAAACAATCCTTTAAAAAGTTTTACCAAAAAATAACATTGAACAAAAATGACACTGTCATTCTAAATATTCTTGTGTAATATGAAGTTAGGTTATCACGAAGTCCTTGCGACTGTTGATGTTTGTGAGCCGTGATTATTGGATTAATAGTTCTCGCATCATCAACAAAGGGCCAATCATGTATAGCGCCATCAATCGCTTACCTTACGTTTTCTTTCAATATTTCTAACGATACACCGTTGTCGTTTTATTACAGGAGTTTTTAGGAAATGGCAGATCAAAGTTCTCGTTACATCAGTAACCTTACACGCGATACCTATGCGCTAATACTCGCAGGCGGAAAAGGTTCTAGATTACACGAACTCACTAACTGGCGTGCCAAGCCAGCCCTCTATTTTGGTGGAAAATTTAGGATTATTGATTTCCCCCTGTCGAATTGCGTTAATTCAGGCATTCGCCGCATAGGCGTTGTTACGCAGTATAAATCGCACTCGCTTATACGACACCTAGTACGCGGTTGGGGTCATTTCAAGAAAGAGCTGGGCGAATCGGTAGAAATTCTGCCCGCATCACAGCGCTTTTCAGACAGCTGGTACGAAGGTACCGCAGACGCCGTTTTTCAAAACATCGACATTATTCGCGACGAACTGCCCAAATATGTCATGATTTTATCGGGCGACCATATTTACCGCATGGATTACGGTGATATGTTGGCCAAGCATAAAGAGTCTGGGGCAAAAATGACCGTGTCGTGCATGTCGGTGCCTATCGAGGAAGCCGCTGGCGCATTTGGTGTTATGTCTGTCGACGAAAACTACCGTATTAACGGTTTTGAAGAAAAACCGGCATCACCTGCCCCTTTGCCACACGATGACACGCGATGTTTAGCGTCAATGGGGAACTATGTTTTCGATACTGAATTCCTGTTCGAGCAACTGAGAAAAGACGCAGAGAATATGGGGTCTCAGCGCGACTTCGGAAAAGACATTATTCCTTCAATCATTAAAGATCACCCTGTTTATGCTTACCCGTTTGAACAAAGCGGCGGAGACAATGCTTATTGGCGTGATGTGGGAACAATTGATTCATTTTGGGAAGCCAACATGGAAATGGTTGCCCCTGTTCCTCAACTAAACCTTTATGACAGAAAGTGGCCTATTTGGACTTACCAGGAACAGCTTCCACCCGCAAAGTTTGTCTGGGAAGACCACGACAGGCGCGGCGAAGCCATCAACTCCGTAGTATCTGGCGGATGTATTATTTCAGGGTCGACATTGCGCTCGTCAATATGCTTTTCAAACGTACGCGTGCATTCGTATGGTTTGATAGAAGATGCCGTGATATTGCCTGACGTTGAAATTAAACGTCACTGCAAGCTTAAACGCGTCATTATTGACCGTGGCTGTGTAGTGCCAGAAGGCACCACAATAGGCTACGACCACGACCAAGACAGAGCACGTGGCTTCCGTGTTTCTGAAAAAGGCGTGGTGCTGGTTACACGTGAAATGCTGGGTCAACCTGTAGGCGGCCTTAAAAAGTCAACGGTTGCTGATTAACCCATTAACTTACACGCCTTCAGTATTCCATGTCGTTAAGGTAGCAGTAACAAGTGCTGCTACCTCTTCAGGATGTTCTAATGGAAACATGTGTCCACCAGGCATAACTTTATGTTCAATTTTATTGTGCTGCATTAAACGAGAGTACATCTGCGGTTTACACACATTGCTCTTATCCCCTGTCACCAACAACGCAGGACACTGCAATTTTCCCTTATATTTCCCTAAGTTGTGCGGGATATTTCGAAATAGTGCGGCCTCAACATCTGCTTTGAACGTAAGGGATATAGCGTCACCCTTTTGTGCGGTAACCGCTTTAACATAATCGCGTACACAGCGTTTATCCATATCTCTGAACAACGCCTTGCCATGAAAATAGGCTTCCATATCAGTATGAAGGGGCCAACTGGTATTGCGAGTTTGCGCCAATTTAGCTGGTGTTAACTTGTTGATAAGCGGAGTTTGTTTTGCAAACTTAAAAAAGTGACTAAGCGGGCCAACCACCAAGGGTGGGTCAAATAGTATCAGCCCACGAAACAACGCTGGTGCTTCGCATGCCGCCATGTAGGTGATAACGGCACCAAACGAATGGCCAATTCCATACACACCGCGCTGGTCTGTGTTCTCTTTCTCAATATGGCGAATAAGTTCTTTTACCTGATTCCGCCAGTTGCCGTTTACAGGCAGCTGCGGATCGTGCCCAAAACGTTCTACATGAAGACGATTAAAAGAACTAGGCAATGCAGAAAACATTGCATTGTAACAACCTGCTGGAAATCCGTTAGCGTGGGCAAAATGAAAGCTTAAATCAGAAGATGACACGTAAACCTCAGAATCTAAAAAAGAAAAGGGGCTATAGCCCCTTTTTCAACTATCGATAATATAGTACTACAAGCCTCTCGCCTCTGCCATTTCCCAGTCTTTGACAATTTTTGTGCTTGTCCACAAAAAGACCGCGATTGACAGCGCATACGGTATAACCAAATAAATTAGCGCCTGCCTAAGGGCTTCGGTTTCTCCAAGTGAAGGCACCAGCGCCTGGCTAATAATACCAGTAAGTGTAGGCCCGCCACCCAGCGCAATAATATTAAGTACAAAGAAAAACAGTGCAGTAGACATAGCACGCACATTAACGGGGGCAAGCGTTTGCGCCATGGCAAAACTTGGCCCTAAATACGAACCACTGGTAAACAGCAGTAGTGCCATTAAACCAACAGATAACCAAAGGTCTTGTACTTGTAATGACACATAGAACGCGGGCACGCCGATAATAAGTGCAATAGCAGGAATCAGGGCGTACGCTTTCTTGTTGTGCTTACCCCATCTGTCAGCAATATAACCCCCAAGCCATACACCAAGTGCATAAGCCGTACCGTTAATAATGCCAAACACGATAAGTAACTGAGTAATGTCTAACCCAGCAAACGCGCGCACATAATAATCGATAACCCAGGTAGAAATGGCGTAGTTACCGAATGAACCAAATGATATGCCCAAGGCCATACCCCACCACGTGGGTATTTTTAACAGCGTTTTGAGCGATGCTTTTACACTTGGTTTGTTCGCTTCATCGGTTGCCGTTGGCGCAGACACAGTACGGTTAGGCTCTTTAACCGTAAATTTCAGTAGCAAAGCAAGTAAAATACCTGGAATACCCACACTATACATAACGGTGCGCCAATCAGCCGAACCACCTTGAAGGAAAAATGCTGAGGCGAAAAATGCCAGCATAACGCCAAACGGGATCCCCAATGAATAAATGGCCAGTGCACCAGCCCGCTTTTCTTTTGGGAACAAATCAGAAATTATACTGTGTGACGGTGGGCTACCGCCCGCCTCGCCTATACCCACACCAATACGTGCAATGGCTAATTGCATGTAGTTAGCAGCGAGACCTGACGCTGCCGTAAAACCGCTCCATAGTGTGAGTGATATCGCGATAATGTTGACACGGCTGTAGCGGTCGGCCAACCACGCAATAGGAATACCCATCACCGTGTACAGCAGTGCAAAATAAATACCTTTCAACCAGCCAAGCTGGGCATCATCTAGCCCCAAGTCGGCTTTAATGAATGGTGAGAGAATACCGATTATTTGACGATCAATGAAATTGAAAGCATAAACAAGGGTAAGAATAAACAACACATAGTTGCGATAACTTCTAGATGCTCCCACATCGTTTGCAGGAATACCTTCAACGTGAGTCTGGGCCATAACTGTCCTTTTCGGAAATGGTTTCCCAGTCTACGCATCAGGTAAAAAAATTAACAACTAATTGTTACTTATTTGTTAACATAACGAAAATTTCTAACTGAGTCTTTCTGTTCCCTAGCGCTTGAGGTACGATATATTCTCTTCAACTCATCAGACCAGACAGGCAATCATGACGGTAGACGAACTGTTAAATATCCCCGCGTTAACGCAGACTTCTGACAACACATGGAACGTTGATGGACTTGTTATCCCCAAAACATGGGGACAAGGTCGCACCGCCTTTGGCGGTATATCGGCAGGTATGCTTTATAGTGCGGTTAAACAGCAAGTTCATGACGACAGAGTGCTTCGCTCATTTACGACAAACTTTGTAGGCCCTTTGTCGCTAGAAGCTCCCTTCTCTATTGAAGTAACCTTGCTACGTACTGGCAAAAATGTGTCTCAATTCACGGCGCACGCAATACAAGACGGAAAAAGTTGTGTGTTTTCTCAAGCCTGCTTCGGTGTAGCGCGAGATTCATCAATTCGGGTAGAGAACACGGAAACGCATAGCATGACAACGCCTAACAAGGCTAAGTTCATTCCACAAATACCCAAGATAACGCCCAAATTTCTGCGTTACTTTGATTTGTCGATTGATGAAGGCGGTGTGCCGTTCACGCGTAAGAAAACAAGCCACTACCATGGATTTATGCGTTTTAAGCAGCCACCGGCAGAGATTACTGATGCGCACATCATCACCATGATTGACGCATGGCCGCCAACCTTACTTCAAATGATGAAATTACCTGCCCCGGCTAGCACGGTAAGCTGGAACTTAGAGTTCATTCACCCTCACAAACCTGTATCGCCAACAGACTGGTTTGCTTATCAGGCCCATACACGCCAGGCAGCCGACGGCTATGGGCATACCGAAGCCACAATTTGGGATAAAGACAACGAGGTGATCGCCATAAGCCGTCAAACCGTTGCCGTGTTCGACTAAAACGAAAAACGCCTTTCTGTGAAAACAAAAAGGCGTTTTTTAAATCTGTTTTCTAATGTTTTAGTAAAGCATAAAAGCGTTGGGGTTAAACAAAGAAATTACGGATATACATTGAAGATTGGTAATATCCAACGCGTCTTCTAAGTCTTCCCTGTCAAGCGATAGCCCCTCATGCATTTCAGGCTTTAAGTTGTGATAACTTGGATACACCTCGGGGTTCACGTTATCAAGGGCTAAAACATATGACAGCGAAAGAATTTTTTCTTCGATATCGACCAGCTCGCTCTCATCATCATGAATTCGGGCGATAGGCTTAACTATACTGTCTGGAATTCCCCACTTTTCAATCAACTTGGCTGACAATGTATTGTAGGTAAAGCCAAGTACACCAAACTGAAGTTCTGCTGGCGTTACGCGTGCATTAAACGCTTGGCAACGAGTGGCGGCTTCGGGCATAAGAGATACCACAACCAGCTCACCAATATTGTGTAACAACCCGGCGACGAACGCGCGTTCGGGTTCGCGAATATTTCGTAAGTCTGTAAAGTACTTAGCCAATAAACCACACGACACGCTTTGTTCCCAGAACTTGTCTAGATCTATGACTTGACCGTCTACTTCACTAAACGCCTGGCTTACGCCGTAGGCCAAAGCAAGGTCGTAAGTAGAGCGCGTACCCACAACTTGTACTGCGCGCGTTATAGTGTCGATTTTATTAGGGAAGCGATAAAGCGCTGAGTTGGCAACGCGAAGCAACTGTGTTGCGAGAGACGGGTCGAAAGCAATAATGTCACCTATATCTTCGATACTGGAAGCTTCGTCGTCCATACAGGCTTTTAAGCGTGTTACCGAGTCGGGTAACACAAAGAGGTCTTCAGCTTTTGAAACAAGTTCGTCTAAATTCATTCTTGCACGATCTCCAATGCAACCTTCGTTAACAAAAAATAAAGGCTCATCCATTCGTTCGCAGTTCTTTATGTATAGGCATAAAACAACTTAAGGTCAATAAAATAAGTGTAGTAAAAAAGTATGATTTACTTAGTATTCAGCAACTTAAAATAACTACAAAAAAGTAATGTGCTTTCGTCTACCACTATGTTGTTGTGCCATTCAATTGAGTACGAGCGAGCAAGTATATCAACTCGTAAAAGTAAATAAGAGTAATTCTTAGAAAAAAGCCAATAAGAGTGTGCAAATAATTCATGGTAACATAGGGTTTTATAATACTTTTTTACTACTTGCCCAGTTGTCACCTTTATGAACCTTAACGTTGTTATTATTGGTTATGTATGGCCAGAACCAAATTCCTCGGCTGCGGGCCAAAATATGCTGTCGATTATTTCTACTATGCGAAATGCGGGGCATAGCGTTACGTTTTTAACGGCAGCGGCTGACAGTAACCACAAAGCTGACTTACACGCACTAGGTGTTACAAGCCAAGAAATTGCGCTTAATTGCAGCAGTTTTGACAACGTAATTGCTGAACTCGTCCCCGATATTGTAGTGTTTGACCGCTACATGACGGAAGAGCAATTCTCTTGGCGAGTGAGAGCAACCTGCCCACATGCGCTTCGCGTGCTTAATACCGAAGACTTACACAGCTTACGACAAGCACGACACAATGCGGTTAAAAGCGCTAACGACGCCAGAAAAGCCGACCTAAATTCGGAATTAGCACAGCGTGAAATAGCCGCTATTCTGCGATGCGACATTACACTTGTTATTTCTTTATCTGAGCTAGCGTTACTAACTGAACACTATCAAGTTCCCGCCACGCAACTGTTTTACTATCCATTGCCAACAAAGCCCCTTGCTGAAAGTACACCAGCTTTTGAGGCACGTAAGCACTTTGTGCATATTGGTAACTTTCGCCACGCGCCCAATTGGGACGCCGTGTTACAGTTAAAGCAAACAATTTGGCCTGCCATTAAAAAAGCTCTACCCGACGCAGAGCTTCACATTTATGGCGCTTACCCCCCCAAAAAAGCGACGCAATTGCATAACGACAAGCAAGGCTTTTTGGTTAAAGGATGGGCTGAAAATGCGGATGATGTGATGCTAAATGCCAGAATACTTATTGCGCCACTTCGATTTGGCGCCGGCGTTAAAGGTAAGTTTTTAGACGCGATGCGCTGTGCAACGCCAAGCATCACCACTTGGATTGGTGCAGAGGGCATAACCGACCACGACAATGGCCCGGCGCCATTTGCAGTACCGACACCACAAATACTAAGGCTATAAGTGACTACGTTAACGCAGCAGTTTCACTATACCAAGATGAAGCTGCCTGGACATTAGCCAGTGAGAAAGCCGTTAACTGCGTAAATGAATTCAAAAAGCAAGAACGCGCCCTGCCCTTAGCACCACACCTTTTGCGTACGCACGCTGAATTAACTACACACCGAGAGCCATTGTTTTTACAAAGCCTACTTTGGCATCAGTCGCTTACGGCAAGCAAATATATGAGCCAGTGGATAGAAGCCAAAAACAAGCATAGTGAATAGCCTCAAAATTCTGCGAATTCATTGCTTAAGCGTTGCATGAAAAACACCAATTTCATTTATCACCCGAAATGGTGTTTTTAATAATTGAGTAAAAAACACCAGAGCGCTTTTTTACTAGCCATTGCAGTAAGTTATGGTTTAGTCTATCGAAAAAAGGACGGACTCAAAACCCCATATCGTCACGTGAAATCGTACCGTTTTGGGGACGATTAAATTGTTATGTAGCTTGAAGGATATGGACATTCACAATGCAGAATAAACTAGTCATAGCCTTAGGAGCTCTTCCTCGATACCTAGCATTTCAGTTGTTTTTTCTCACGTATGTACTCTCTATCTTTACCCATGCATCTGAGCCATCTCCTAAAATTTATCAACCCGGGATGTTTTTTTATCTTCTCCCTTTAGTTATGGCTATGGTAGTAACACACTTTGGCTACATGTCTGCTAGAAGTGGTAGCGTAAGCAAAACACAGTATTTTCAAGTATTCGGGATTTTTGTGCTCTACGGATTTATCTGGCATGCTCTTTTTTAAAACGCTACATAACAAACAAATTATGGCACTCGCTGCCGCTCGCTGGGACGCATACACGTGCGCGGCTTCGCCATTTTTGCACACGTGTTTGCGCCCCATATTTGGAAGTTAGACATCAAAGGAACCTCTGTGAAGTTTAATAATGTAAAAGCTGCACCTCTAGTTTTGATTATTTTACTAGTTATTTTATTGGCATTTTTAGCACGAGGTAAATTTTCTCTAGGACCTTTACAAGGTGACTTTTCTCAAGAGAACAGTATGTTAAAGGCCAAAATAGATGAGTTAGAACTAAAAATAGAAGGATACGAGAAAAAAGTTTTAGAGTTGGAAAAACGAAACCTATTACTCTCCAATGAAACGTCAATATTAAGTACTCAGCCTCTAGCTTCGCTCGAGAAAGAAGTTCAAAGTTTTATTGATGAATATGGCGATATGAAAATTAATGGCTTAAATCTTTCGTGTGACAATCCTAATACTCGTAAATATCGAAAGATGAAACGAGAGTTGACTACTTTGAAAGTTAAAGCGGAACAATTGGGTGTTATTGATGACTACTTTGATTTCTTTAACAATGATTTCAGCGGATTGGTTAGTTACGGGTCGTGTTGATGCCTAACAAACAAATAAAGTCACTCGCTATCGCTCGTTGGGACGCTAACACGCAGGGCCACTTCGTTATTATGCCCTACGTGCCAGCGCCCCTTATTTAAAAGTTATGTTTTAAGGAGTTGTATTGAGTAATCTTTCTTTAAATTTGTTAATCGATGCAGGGCTAATAACTAGTTCTGGTAAAGTTGTTGATATCAGAAAGCTTCCTGCTAGCGAAGTATCAAATAGATTATCTCAGTATAATAGCGCCAGAATCCAAACCGCTGAATCAGAAATAAGCGATCACGGATCTACTGAAAAATTAAGTGCATTATTTAGTACTGGGTCAACGAGTCAAAGTAATGCCAGTATTCTATCTTCTTCATTAGTTTATGACTCTATAGTTATTGATGATCCATTAGTAACTTCTTCAAATAAAATAAGTTTTGATAGGTTAGTTCAAGGTTTGAAGTTATTTGAATGGGGTTATGAACTAATAAGAGCAAATTTCTTAAAAGTTTTACCAATTTCATTTTTCAAGAAACCGAGCAATGATATACCTCTACTTTTTTCTGATGATGCTTTCAAATCTTGTATTCCATCCAAAATTCATGATTTTATCCACCAAAATGCAACTCTTAAATCTGTTGTGAGATCTGATAAAGGAGAAATGTTAATTCTTTCTGAAGATGCTTATGAAAATAGACGAGCAGCTTTAAATGTGGAGTTTTCAAATGATTATTGGAAGTCTGGGGTTAGCCTTTATTTGTTTGAAACTTTAAAAAATTGTGAAGAAGATGAGTCTGGTAACTTAGTTTGCCAAAAAGTTTGGAATTCAAAAGGAAAGCTTGGAAAAGAACAGTTTAATACTTGGGCTTATCAAACAATAAACCAGGCAATGCGATGTCGCTTGAATAATATATACAATGAGACTTTCTTAGCAGAAAGGCTTGGGCATACTTATATTACTGAGTCTTCATTTGAATCACAGTTTATGGCTATGTCAGGTGATACAACCTGTAGCACAGGCTCAATATCTGCAAAGTTTTTAAAGGCAAATAATAGTTTTATTAACATTGATTCTCCTAGCACTATATTAGAGTTGAGAAATAAACACTCTGAAGCCTTTGAAAGGTTTAACTTTTCTTTACAGTCTATATCGGATGAATTGAGTAGAATCGATCCTGAGCTGTTCGATAGAAAGGCTGAAAATCTATTTCATAAAGAAATTTTGCCACAAGTTGACGAAATTAGAGATAATGTTAATTCAATATCAAGTTCAGGTGTTAAAGGTGCATTAGGGAGTCTAGTCGGTCTGTCAGCAGCTATTGCTACAGGTTCAACTTTACCTTTAATTACAGCTTTAATGAGTACTGTATCTTCTGGTTTAACTGAAGCTTTTCCTGCAATATCTCAACAACAACGCTTTAAAAAAAGACCTGCTTATATTTGGCACCGTGTAACTAAAACATAACAAGGCGTTTAAACGGAACAAAAACAGTGGGTTACGTTTCGCTTCGCTACACATTATAACCCACTATTTTAGTCCGCTTAACACGGCGTTATGTGCTTCTAGGAGATTGAAAAAGGAATTTTAATGAACAAACAAAGTAGCGCCTTCCATCCAGTCACCAGGGCGTTTGCACTATTAGGTGCGCTCATTTGTGGCTTTTTTGCAGTTACCCTATTTGTTTTAAGTTTATTTGCGTTACCTGATATTCTTGCTGTATTGATTGGGTGCGCAAAAGCAGTTCTAATTGCGCTACTTGCGCGGGCTTTTTGGAATGCGGGCAAACATAGTAAAAACCCTTTTCAAATGAAACCATTCAGTAATCCAAGATAACGAGCACTGAATTCAGGGGTGTTTATACACGCATATAATAAGCAAATTAAGTCGCTCGCTAGCGTTCGTTGGGACGCTAGCACACAGAGCCGCTTCGCCATTATGCCCTACACGTTATCGCCCCTTATTTTAAAGTTATATTTTCTCTAGGTTGTTTACACAATAATGTTTAAGGAAGTGTTATGAAAAATTTAAAGCGTACAATTTTTACTGGTTTGCTTGTAATGGCTTCAACTGCCAATGCAAGCGAAAGCATCACGTTAAAACTAGATATGTTTATTAACGGTGAACTTATAAAGCCGGTAGTGTTGCAAGGGGAACTGTCTCAAGGCTTTTCCGCCCAGATTGACAATGAAGTGAAGTATGAAATTACACCGAGCATTGAAAATGGGAAAGTAAAACTCTCTACTGTTTATTATACATATTCTGAAGGTGCATTTAGCGAGAAAGCTCGCCCTGTGCTTACTGTTCAAGCGAACGAGGCAGCGACTATAGAAATTGGCCAGGAAGGGCTTAAAGTCTATAAGCTCGAAGTTACTCCACAAACGAAAATATAACAAAACGCGCAAATCGCAACCCGCTGCGCGGACTGCCGGGACAAAAACACAATGCGGCTTCGCTATTTTCGCATTGTGCTTTTGTCCCTTAGCTTTGTGTTATTTGGCAACGTTGAATTATGAATACTCGAGCTTTTGTTAACCGCTTCCCCGAAATAGCTTCAAAAAGTAAAGCCGAGCAAATTGCGCTTTTAGAACAAGCTAGATACATAGCATTCACAAAACTCAACCTTCCTCGTAAAAGTGCTTTGTTTTTTGTATTGTCGTTGGTCATTGGGCTAGCGTTTCCAATATCAACAAATTTTGCTTTAAGCCCATCTGTGGTTAGTTACACTTTAGCTATTGGCACTGGTTGTTTTGTCACACTGTTTCTTTATCAAAAATTATATGCCTCTTTGTTAAAGCAAGGGCTAAATGTGGTTTTAAACAACAATGCCACATAACAGAAAATTTAGTCGTGTACTAGCGTGCAGGGCGCTTCGCTATTACGCCCTGTGTGTTATCGCCCCTTATTTAAAAGTTAGATGCTAAAAGGAAAAATCATGAAATCATGGAGTGAATTGACTAATCTACAACGCGCAGTTATCGGCATCACAATGGTTTTTGCGGCAGCAGTTTTGCCAGAGATAGCCTTCTTAGTTGAATTTGGAGGGATGGAAGTCGCATTTGCTCTCGTTTTTGCTAGCCTAGCTCCACTTATCTCTTGGTTCTCAACAAAATACCAAGCAATTAAAGAATGTTTACAAACCTCAATAGTGGCTTTTAGGCATAGTGCATCTGCTAAACCTTCCGTTTTCTTCGTACAAGCTTCTTTTTGTGCAGCCGCACTTCTATTTACAAGTTCGGGCTTATTGGCTTTTTACTTTTTTATGCCTAGTATGCTGCTAAATGGGGTCTTGGCGTGAGCGCACCTAACAAGCCAATAAACGCTCTCACTTCGATCGCTGGGGACAAAAACACATAGGCCCAGTCGCTTCGCTCCAAATTTTAGCCTACGTATTACTGTGCCTTAGTGGTGCTTTATGTGAAAAAGGAAATTCAAACAAAATGGTATTAACTAAATCTTTTAAGAAAGCATTTGTGGCAGGCTCATTCTGGGGTGCAAGTGTTGCAGCAAGTATCGGTGCAATGTTTTATATTTCGGCTTACTACAAAAGTGAAGGTTCTGGTTTAATAGCATTTGTCTTTACTTTGTTAGCGATCGTACTATTAATATTGAGCAATGTCGCTGGCAAGCGGTTATAACAGCAATTCACATAACAAAGAAATATGCTGGCCGCAGGCGGCTTCTCCATTATAGCCTGCCTGTGCCCCATATTTAGGTGTTGTGAGTCGAAAGAAATAATGGAGACAAAATGAAAAGGATTTTATTTTTGACAAGTGCCTTAGCACTATCAGCTTGTAATTCACCTTCAGACGTTAAGGATAACGAATTACAACCCGTTGATTTTGTGGGTGACAAAAATGCCCTCGAAAAAATGTGGGTTGTTTCGAAAGAAGACTATCCGATATACCCTAAAGATGCTGCTCGGAGAGGCATAAGCGGTTGTGTCGATTTCTCATTTGTGATCAATAGTGAAGGAAGGGCACAAAACATCGAAGTTATAAAAGCTATTCCTGACTCTACTTTTATTCGCTCAGCAACAAAATCGCTCAAAAATTACAGATGGCAGCCTACGGAATTAAACAATGTTCGCCAGCCTGCAATTACAACTTTACAGCTCAATTTCAGTACCACTCCAGTAATGCAGGTTGCAGAGTGTATAGTAGGTGACACATAAAAACACAATGTTGCACTTTATTTAAGCGTTATATACCAAGGAAGAACAATGGAAATTACCAGGGTCGAGAGCATTGATGTTAAAGGCATAGCGGTTAGAACTGACAATGCATCAGAAATGGATGCTACTACAGCTAAAATTGGTGCGATGTGGGAACAATTCTATTCCGAGATAGCTCCCTCATTAAAGAGTGGCGCAAATGTCTATGGTCTCTATACAAACTACGAATCAGATCATAACGGAGCCTTCGATGTTGTTGCGTGTTCGAACGATGTAGAGGCTCCAAATGTTTCTTGCTATCAAGTTCAAGCTGGCAGCTATGCGGTGTTTAAAGGCACGGGGCAAATGCCCCAGGTCGTCATAGAATTGTGGGGGCAAGTTTGGGAATACTTCGAATCTGCAAATTGCCAACACAAAAGAGCGTTTAATACAGATTTCGAACTCTACAAAAGTGAAAACGACGTTGAGCTTTATATCTCCGTAAAGGGTGGCATTTAACAGCGTAATTAAGCGGTTTACTTTGGCCGCTAAAACGCATACACATATGAAACCTCGCAATTATGCACGGTTATGTTACCTATTCGCTTAGTATTATGTGGTTCTAGGATATTAATAAATGAAAACTAAAACAGCAGCCTATCTTCTTTGGATACCCGGTCTTTTTGGCCTTTGCGGGTTACACCGATTCTATCTAGGCAAAATTGGTACTGGTTTACTGTGGTTATTTACCTTCGGTATTTTTGGTCTCGGAACCTTAATAGATCTATTTACTCTCGGCGGACAAGTGGAAAGAGTAAACACTGCTGAAGAACTCAAGACCCTTCGTGCTGCGGCAATCGCATCCAGCAACAGATAGATATTAGTAGTCAAAGGTAAATTGCCGTGAGTAGTCGAAAAATAGAAGTACTAAACTACAGCAAAGAATGGGCGGTTATCTTTGAAACTGAAAAAGCGCTTTTAAAGGCTATCTTGGGGGATGTTGCGCTAAGTATTGAGCACATTGGCAGCACTGCTGTACCAAATTTGGCTGCAAAGCCAGTTATCGACATTCTGATAGAAGTCGCTGATATACACCTGCTCGATACTAAAACTGAAGATTTTCAGCGCTTAAACTACGAAGTAAAAGGTGAAAATGGCATCGTTGGGCGCAGGTACTTTCAAAAAGGTGGAGTTAATCGCACTCACCATATTCACGCTTTCCAATCTGGCTCTCCCGCTTTGTGTCGCCACATAGCGTTTAGGGATTACTTAATTGCTTACCCAGCTATTGCTAATCAATATGCCGCTGTAAAGAAAGAAGCCGCAATTAACTGCAAAAATAATAGTCAATTGTATATGCGTTTAAAAAATGAATTCATCTCTAAACACGAGGATTTGGCGGTGAAATGGTTTGGCTGCTAATATGACAAGCGCCCCTTTCTTTGGGGTAAAGCGACAAAGCGAACAATAATGACATCTTATTTGCCCCAAAATTAAACAGTTTTTTACAAAAGGAATGAGTATTTCATGGAGCACGATTTTGCTACGCAAGGTATGGTAGGTTTTTTATTTGGTATTTTTTGCGCCTATTGGGCACAGGAAACGGGGCGCAGTGCGTGGCTATGGTTCTTCTTCGGTCTGTTTCTGCCTCCTATTGCTGGCATTGCGCTATGTATTAAAAATAGCAGTGACAAAGTGCAACGAAATTAGCGTGTTCTTTGCTGTTGAGGTGCGTTTGGTCGAAAGCCAAATTCAAAGACTTACGATAATAGAGTTTATATGTCGGAAGAAAACATTAAAAAAATCGTAAAACGCTATAGATTACTTTCATCACTTTGGCTGTTTGTTTTCCTAATTCTTGCAGTGTGGCTTAATTGGTATTTGATAAATTCAAGTATAGACCGTCATGAAGAATTGGGGCTCGAATATCAAGTTACCAATCAAGGCTTTATTTGGGGAGCAGTCATTGGTGGCCTAAATGTGGTGTTACAGTTATTTTTCTATTCGTTAGAAAAAATATTGCTTGCTATACACAAAGAGATGTAAATGAATTCAATCTATCGACGGCCCTGGTTAGTTTTTATGGAGGCATGTCATTTTTAGTCACACTAAATACACAAGAATGGTGTACTGGGTTTATGGTTTGAATACCGCTATTGGCTTGCTCAGCATAGTGGCAATTTTGGCGTCTTCTGAGTTTGGAAACCTAGCTGAAAATATAACCTTAATTACCCTACTTATCGCTTTTCTTGTGAATAGCCTTATTTGTGCTGGTATTTATTACAAAAATCTTTTTGCACTAAAGTTTTCAGCTTGGTTTTGCCTTATTCAAATCTTCAGCTTCGAAACACAAGACTTATCATTGCAATTAAACAGTGGGCTTCAAATGACCGTGTCTTGGCAAATAGATAATGGAGCCTTTGCAATAAACCTTGCGACGATCGCACTTTGGGTTTTATTGTGGTTTGCTTTGACGAGTGTTAAAGGCCAACAAAACAAAACGTATCCATTAACACATGAGCTTCAATAGATTCCAAAAACACCAGCACAGTGTTGCAGGTAAAACCGTTTGCGTTTCTTACGACCGCTTTACCACAAAATTCGAAGTACAAGTAGACAACACTGTGACCTACTCCAAGCATTTTTTGTTTTGGCCAAAGCACCGCGCCATCATTCAAATGGGTTCCCGTTCCTATTTACTTGATGTATGTTGGTGCTTTATATGGGCAGCGAAGTTAAAGCAAGACGATTTAGTCGTGATAAAAGAGTTATTACCTATTCGTCGTAGACGCTCTATTTCAATGCTCGGCTATGGCATTTTTATTGTTTTAGTGAGGGTTGCGTTTGTTGCATTGGCAGTGTAACCACCAGCATATAAACAAGGTCGGCTGACTGCATTGGATTGAATTTAGCAATTCACTGGGTTGGCATGTATGCCCTCGGCGTTAATTGAATACTTCATGCATGGATGGTTATGATTTCTCACTACATCACGTTTAGCATTTCAATAACAATAATTTCTTGGATCGTAGGGATGGCTTTTAATAGCCTCTTCAGAAAGACGGTATATTTCAAGAATCTGTCAAACCTAAATATAGTTCACAGTAAGGCTTTACAAAGAGCACTCGGGCTAGACTGGTTTAAGTGGATTGTAAAAAACACCTTCTTTAAATATTTTAATCCGAAACTGAAAATAGAAGGGAAAGCGGATATAGCTGAACTAAAGGCACTGCGCGAAGAAATGAATTTTGCTGAGCTTAATCATTTAGTGGGTTTTGTTTTTGTCTTATTTTTTATTCTGTTTAGGCTTTTCAATGGAGAGTATTTATTTGCGCTTGTAATGATTATTGCCAATACACTTCTAAACTTATACCCATCATTATTGCAGCAGCAA
>CAYVST010000019.1:0-49084 GCA_964454185.1 uncultured Alteromonas sp. | reverse complement strand
AATGATTATTGCCAATACACTTCTAAACTTATACCCATCATTATTGCAGCAGCAAAATAAAAGCAGAATTGATAAGTTTATAAAAAGATACAGCTAACGGTATCAATACCGCTCGTAACGTGTTGTTGATCTGGCGTATATGTTCATCATGAATTTAGTAATATTTGATTTTGATAAGACAATAATAAGCAAAGATACTGGCGCTGCTTTTATGAGGTTTATGTTATTGCGTAACCCAGTTCGCTTTCTTTGGTGCTTTTTGACTGTGCCTTTGGTTTTACCGTTTTTGTTTCATGCAAGAACTAAACGTATGGGCTTTTCTGCGCTTTTATGGATTACCACTTTTTGCATGAGCAACAATAAGCTCGCTAATTTACGCAGAACTTTCATAAAACACTACCTCACAAACAGTTCCACCATCGTTTTTAAAGATGCTATTAATCAGATGCAACAGCACTTGTTGAATGCCGATGAAGTTATAGTAGTAAGCGGCGCGTCAAGATGGATGGTGAAAGCTATTTTCTCGCAAAAAGATCTCCCTCCAGTTAAATTGATTTGTTCTGAAGAAAAGCGCTTTCTCGGTGGAATGATTTGTACGTTCCACTGTTATGCTATGAACAAAGCAAAACGTATTCAACGACACTATGAGCTGGCTGAGTTCAATTCGTTAATCGGCTACTCAGATAGTGCAGCAGACATACCGCTTCTCACGCTTTGCCATAAACGTGTTGTTGTTAACCCTCAACCCAAGTGTCTCAAACGTTTGCGCAAGTCCTTCAATCAACAAATGAAAGTTGTAAGCTGGGCATAATACTCTCTCGCTGTTCTATCACTAAATTATTCACATCGATAGTTTGAAACATAACCTTACAAGTAGTTAAAGACAAAGACCGGACGAATAATCAATTTATTTGGTATTTTAGCTAAGCGAAGTCATGTCGTTCACCACTATAATTTCAGCGATACAACGCTTGAATATTTCTTGATAAAAAGGAGTTTTACCGTGACGTTACGTGCAATTGCTACCGGGTTTTCCCTTTTAGTCTTATCAGCAATGGCCGATGCCATTGTAATAAGGCACGACAAAAGTGACGACGAGTACATTAACTTTGGCGAACACTATTCACCTTCAGTTGCCTATGTTGCAGGCTGTGCCGCAACGCTAATCGATAACGGTTGGGTCCTTACCGCAGCGCACTGTTTGTACGGTAATCAAGACAAACTCTTTTTTGTTAATCATCAATCTCAGCAATATCGGATTGAGCGTATCTTTATACACCCTTCTTTTGATCCCGATAATGACGAGATGCACGATATTGCATTAGTGCAGCTAAAAGACAGCGTCATTAATGGGCGGCCCGCTACGCCATATGACCGACTCGACGAGATAGGCAAGCCCGTTATCTTCGTTGGGCGAGGTACCTTTGGAAACGGACAAGATGGCCTAATTCGTGACGACGGTAAACAGCGCGGAGCGACCAACACGGTCGATGGGCTTAATGAACAGGTTATTTCGTTTACTTTTAATGCGCCGCCTGTGGCCACATCGCTTGAAGGTATTAGTTCACGTGGAGACAGTGGCGGCCCAGCATTTATCACCTCTGGCGACGAATTGTATGTTATTGGCGTAAGCTCTTATCAAATAAGCCATGGGCATAAGGAAGGCAAGTATGGTGTTGGGGAATACTATACGCGAGTGTCATCTTACATCTCCTGGTTAACCCAAACCATGGATAGCGCCGAACCACCAGTAATCCCCTCTCATCCAGCTATTGATGCCATTAGAAAGGACGCGTTCACCACTTTTACTACAGCATTGTCAGATGAGAACGTGACTTCTGACATCCTTGCTGAAGTTGTCTACCAAATTGTGATGCAAAACAAGACACGGTTTGCTAAAGCACTACTGAGCAACAAAACAGAAGCTATGTCAGTAACAATCAATGGCTATTCAGCATTTGAGTTTGCGCTACGGCAAGGTAAAACTGACATTGTTGATGTATATATGGCGCATACGGCCAAATACCCCGTTATACACCACAATAACAGTGCAGTGCTTCCCTACTACGTAGCTTACTATCACAAATCTTCAGACATCATAGAGGCTGTTAAACAGTTATTAGCGCAGTCTGCCAATATAGATGCCGTTACGCGCTCAGGCGACTCAGCGCTGATTATTGCCGGCTGGAATACTGACAACCTGGCGCTAATGAGGTTGCTAGTTGAAGCGGGCGCCAATGTTAACCAAGGAAACAACAATGGTGATACGCCATTGATGGATGCTGCTTATCTAGGCAAAACCAAACAATTTAAATACTTGCTTTCTAACGGTGGTGATACCCGTCAAACAAACAAGCGAGGCCGAAACGCATTAGACATTGCCAAACGTGCGGAACGGCAAGAAATTATTGAACTACTATCAACTCACCAACCTTAGTCTGGAGTCGATGTACCCATGATGACGGCATTAAGCCAAAGGATAACAATCGCATAATCGTTACCTAGATGTGTTTTTCCTATGCGTATAAAACCGTTTAATGGTTTATGCCTTGAGCAACGTTCAATACAACTTTTTATTCATGAGTAAAAGAGGCCCAATCTGTGAGGGCCTCTAAATTAAGCTTGCTTTTTCATTCCCACCTATTCATTTGACCATGCAATTGAATAAGAACGCTCGTACAACTTGTTTTGATTAACATCAAACAGTTCGAAACTCACCGTATCCCCGTTTTCTAATAACGCGGTGTTGGTCACCAACGACCAAACATCTCTAAGAGATCCATAAAGCAAATACAGTTGGTGTGATTGTGTGTTGTCTTTGTGCAAAACCGTAACTTTGGCAGATAGTGCACTTTTATCTTTAGCACTGTTAAGGCCTGGTTTATCAACATTGAAGTAAAGACCAATTTTCTCATCATTGGTTTTATCAAGAACTAGTTCATTATCAATTTGTACCAACTCTCGTTTTGCATTTTTGCCAAACTTTTCACTTTTAACAAAGTGAAAACGCCCCTCTTCCATCAAGTCTAAAGAAACGTTTTCTTCATTCAATTGAACAAGATCAATTACAGATTGTTTGATCTTCTGCAACTCCTGATTGTCTAACGTAGTGGCAGTGTAAGTCCATGCCAACGTTTCCCTTTTAAGTGCGTCAATTTTGGATGCATTGAAATTTGGGCGATGCATATATTTTTCAGTGTCCATTAGGGCTAGGCATTTATCGATATCTCTGTCTTTCAGTGGCGTTGAGCAAAAATATCGTGCTAGCCATAGTGCTGTTTCAGCAGAATCTTCCATTTCATGAGCAGCCTCAAACATTACCTTGGCTTGCTGCCAGTCTACCGAACCCAAGTTCGCTTCCATAAACAACCTTCCCAAACGAAGATGAGCACCTTCATACCCCATATCTGCAGCTTTCTTGTAAAACGCGATCGCTTTGCTGATATCTCGCTCTTCAAATTGCCCACTTTGATAATGTGCACCTATGTTATGAGCAGACCGTCCATGGTTATATTTAACGGCCTGTTTGTAAAACGCGAGCGCTTTGTCCTCGTCGGTATCACTGTAGTGCCCAAACCTGTACTCATCTCCCAACATTGCGAAATCATACCCAATAGCTGCCATTTCACTTTCTGATAATTGGCTAGGGTCTGGGAAATCAAGACCTAACGTGTTCATTATGTAGTTGTAGGTGAATGCAGACTGGTGCATGTCACCTTTCCAGTTCGCATGTCCATGACCAGTGTTTTTGTAGAACATCGTTTCTACGGGCTTGCCTAACCTTTTTAGCAAGTATTTAAGCCTATTTGAGTGCTCGAAATCTGCACGATCATCCTTTCGACCAGCAATAAGCAACATGGGCGCCTCAATTTTTTGAACCAGGTTTACAGGAGAAACCCTGTAGAGAGTGTCATCATATTCACCCACCACCTCGCTAATTTCTTTGGCAAACTCTTCACCAGAACGCAAGTTACTAGCGTTGAAAAGAAGAGGTAAATCGTAGATACCAAATGCCCCTACAATACAGTCATACAATGCTGGGTTTTGAATAGCCAACATTGCCGCTGAGTACCCGCCATAACTCGCGCCAATTGAACAAATATGCTTGTAGTTATTTTGTGCAGTAACATGAGACACGGCCAGTGAAATATCTTTTTCAATTAACTTACCAAACTCTCCTACTGCCTTTTTTTGGAAACTCTTTCCAAAGCCTGATGAGCCTCGAAAATTTACCCTCAAAACAGAAAAACCACGACTAACATAATATTGTACTTCTTTATTAAAGTAGTCGTATTCCCTTACTCCAATTGGTCCACCATGTGGCATGACTAAAAGCGTATTGTGGTTTATTTTTCCATTTGGCTCAGATAAAAACGCTTCTATGTCGGTACCGTCTTCTGAAGTTAGTTTTAACAACGTAGATTCAGCAAAATCATGTTTTAGGTCATTGTACTCATCGAGAAGGTGCTCAATTACATCCGCCTTATGATCATAGAGTAAATAGGCACCTGGCGTTGAGGCGCCATTGAGATACAACAGGCTTACTTGCCCTTCATCACTGGTATCTATGGTAAAGACTTCACTACCTTCAAAGGTTTTGGACAAACGCCTTGCCTGTATAGACGTATCTTTCTCGAAGTATTGAAATTGAACCAGACCATGTTTAAGAAATGAAACACTTACCAACTGTCCTAAATCGTTATATACAGCACCAGTTAAATCATATTTTGGATGTTGATAGATGATCTCGCCAAACTCCTTCTTAGCGAAATTATATTCTTGTAAAACGATTTTATCGGTATTTTGGTTAGTCAATGCCGCCATCGTTTCTTGATCAAGAAGACTGACAGGGTCTAAGTCAATCATAGCTGCATCAATTTCTAAGAGCGTTTGCCACTTATTTTCCAATAAAGGAGTGTATTGCAATGTCGCGGTTTGGTCTTTTCTGTCAAGTTTAATACCAAACAAAGTGTCGTTAAAAGGCTCATAAAAATACGAGTCAAAGTCATTTGACCCTGATTTCACAACAGTAACCTGCTCAAGATTGTTTGCTACCAAATCATCAATTGACACCAAGACAAGTTCAGTGCTTTTTAACCGCCGTCCCGTTGTTCGCATCAACAACACCTTTGAACTATCCATTGGATAGGAATGAAGTAGCGTGCCAGACGCTGAAACTCGATGAAGAGTTAGTTCATCATTTTCATAATGTATAAGCATTACACTCTCGCGACCACGAGTACGTACCGTCAACCAAAGGTAATGATCATTCAGCCACAAATATTCGGTAACTTTGTTATTTGCACCAATCTGGACAGACTCTCTATTCAGATTATTCTCTCTATCGTAAAAATTGAGAAAATACCCCGTTTCAGCTCTTGTCATAGCCGATATATACCGACCACTAGGTGACAGTTTAAAGGAATGATTATCAGGATATTTGTAAAGCTTCTCAGCACTTATTGGAGAACTGCTGCTATAAAAAGAAATCAATATGAGACACAATACAACCAAAAGCTTATTCATTGATTTCTCCCTCTAACTCTTTTAGCAGCTCAAAAAAATTATCTTCTCCAGGCCCACCGTAAAAAAGTTCTCTGTCTGCCAAAATGTTGGGGTATTCATCCTCCATCATTTCTAGTGCCTCTGAGGAGCGATTAACAAGCTCAGCATAGGTTAGCGGAAACCACGTACTTGCCCGCGCTAATTCTAAATGCCCAACATAGTTAATTGACTGTGGTGATAATTCAAATTCCCACAACGCTTCATCTTTGAAATTAACAGACCAATATCGACTTAACTTAATTCGTTCAATTGTATATTTGCCAACGGGTAAATCTGTGAACACAAAATTGGTCCCTGTTTTAAGGTCTTGGTGTCCGATAATGATATTAGTTGGGCCAGTTATATGAATGGATTTGATATCTTGATTTGTTTCTATGCCCAATAATAAGTACCCTACGTTCGACTCAAGCACTTTGTCTTGGTCGTCCTTAATAGATGACACCATTGATGAGCAAGCGATTAATAGGGAAATAAGAATTACAAGAACAACACTTTTCATGATAGATCCTTTATCAATGATGGGGAGTTAACAATACTTGTTATTTCAAGTGTTTGCAGATTTCCCCGCACTATATAAGATTTTCGCTCATAGGTACACTTTCCCTTTGTATATTCTCAACATTGCGCCAATCGAATAGAAAATAGTTAACCACTAAATGAAAGGCCGCTCTCGACGAACCAAACTTTGAATCGCCGGGAACTTAACGCCATAGTTCAACTCGTAATACGTTCAAATGGCTGTTTTGCGTTTGCACAGCAAATTTAGTAAACAAGTGCTTCTGCAATGGCCAAGCACTTACAGCAAGAGTGATAGCGTGTATTTGAGAAGCTGGCGCGAGTATTTATTTAGCTTGTATGGCGCTTCTCGCCGACGCTACGGTAAAAATTAGGAGCAAATTGCGTGTCTAAATTAAAAGCAACAAACGTTGCTGTTGTTGGGTTAGCGCTTCTCGTTAACCAAGGATGTTCAAGTACTCATTCATCTGTTGAACAATTATCAGACAACACATTCGAAATCACGGTATCAGGTCTGTCCAAAGATGGAAAGGTTGTTTTAGAGCGTCATGTTTTAGACAAAGCTTCTGAATTATGTGAACCGAACAAATATAAATTTAAGGCGACCGGACTAGGTCAAAAGATATCCTTTTCAGGCATGACGGACGCCCCTTCAAATGGTACTTGGCATGG
The DNA here is from genome assembly GCA_964454185.1 of uncultured Alteromonas sp. GTDB lineage: Bacteria > Pseudomonadota > Gammaproteobacteria > Enterobacterales > Alteromonadaceae > Alteromonas. The sequence goes on along the minus strand of CAYVST010000019.1, from coordinate 42,331 downwards.
CAATCACTCAAACAGCATACAAGCCGTTGCAACGGTTGTTTGTGTGGACGTCCAGTAAATAGTGTAGCGTTTGCTGTTCGCTGACAACACGTTGAACCTTACCTAGTTTATTTCTGCATTCCGGTGGGTATCTATCTGGTTCTTGTGCTGTCTTTTTTTATTCGGTAAAAAATGATTGTTATCCAGTTGTTTTGTTTGTAGCTTAGCGTTGTGATCGAACTATTTCTTAACTAAGAATTGAAAAGGAACTTCAATGAAGAAATTGTCTTTTTTGTCAGTATTGGCATTGCTTTGTGCTTGCTCATCGCCCAATGACGAGGCGCTCGAAATTCTGGAAGAAGTTAAAACCTTGTATAACCAGATCAATGAATATCAAGGAAAGCTCACGAAAGAACATTTCATACACTGTATCTCAGTTTTAAACCACGCCAACGATAAAGTGGCCTTATTGAATTCGCATTACGCCACTACCCGCGTTTCTAAAGACATGGCCACTAAAGAACTAACTACAAACATAAACAATAAGTTGGCTTCATGTGAAAGATTGCTCAAGACTTATGATAGCCAGTCGCTAGACTAGTACACTTACTTCGTGACAGACTATCAAGAAATTAAGGCGGGTGCGTTATTGTGCGGTGTCTTACTAGCAGCTATTCTGCCTGTTGCCTTTAAATGGCTATCTGCAGCATGCAAATGGGTTGCGGGTGCATAGCGATAAACTTTGTAGTGTTAACGATTTCGATGGCGAATAGTGAGGCACGGTCCATTCTATAACTGAAAAAGGTAAAACTACGTTTGTTGCTACATGCTAAACATATTGAAAAAATCGTCGTTTTTTTAACTGCATATTCGTTTATTCTTTATGGTTTATTGTTTGCTTTAGCACCTTTAACCATGGCGGCACTTACTTTAGAGCTCAATCCTACTAGTACTTCTGCTATGATTGACCTTCGCTCTACGTACGGCGGAACCAATTTAGCAATAGGCCTTTTCATGCTGTTCCTTCGACACAATAACCAAGTGAGAGCTTGCCTTTGGCTTGTCATTATTGTGTTGCTCAGCATGGCAATCACACGCACGCTTGGACTATTTTTGCACGGTGCGGGAAACGCATTCATTTACTTGATGCTTTTCCTGGAACTACTTGGTAGTGTGCTAGCCGCTGCGGCTTTGCTGACGACTCGATGGAATAAATCAGAGCGTGGCGCCAGCTAACCTACTTTTTTGATGAGGATACTATGGAAGGCAGTTGTAACTGTAAGGAAGTAACATTCACTACCTCAGAAAACATTAAAGCCATCTTGAATTGCCACTGCAATTTGTGTCGCAAGGCAAACGGAAGTGCGTTTTCAACTTATGTGGTGTTTGCGGACCGTGATTTTACCCTGGTAAGCGGCACGTTAAGAACCATACAACTATCTGACAATGCAACGAAGAGTTTTTGTGCCAACTGCGGTTCGCCAATTTTCAATGAAAACCCCAAATACGCTGGTTTAAAAATTGTATATTTGGGCGCACTGGACCATGCAGAGCATCTCTCTCCAATGGTAGATACCTACTGTGAATCACAATTGGCATGGCTGGATAAGATGAACGATTTAAGAAAAATGGAGCAAGGCTTTAAGTAGTTTCGATATGTTTTATTGTATGTACAGAAACTTTTTTACTGCTTTTATACGGAGGATTGAGCATTGAACGCCGCGTTACCTTACACAGGAATTATTGCATCAGTTTGGATAGTTGTTGGCATTTACGTCGCCTCTCGCTTTTACCCAAACTACAGCCATTCAAAACAGTTTTGCAGCGAGTTAGGTGCGTTTGGTAGCCCTACACAGAAGCTTTCGCCTGCAATGAACAACTACCCTTTAGGCGTCCTGTTTATTCTATTCGGATGCTACGTAATTCTGACGTATCAGTCACACCTTCCCACAACAATAATTGGTGCAATGGTTGTAGTACATGGTCTGTGCACGTGGGTTTGTGGCTACTTTCCTATGGATGCAGATGCTTACACCAAAACGCCTTCAACCAGCTGCAAAATTCACACATGGTCTGGGTTAGTAATGCTTGTTTCATTTATTGTTGCGCCCCTTATCGTGGCTTTCTCAAGCTATTACGCGCTTTCAATAAGATTAATATCGGGTGTGTGTATCGTGGGGTGCTTCTACTTCTCATACCGCTTAGCAAAAGCACTAGAACTGCAAACTGTACCGGGCCTATATCAAAGGCTTAGCTATGGTTTTCAAATTCTTTGGTTGTTTGTCTATTCTTTTTTTGTCATACGCTAACCGAGAGTAACTGTACACATTGTAAACTGCCACAACGCAACATTGGATTAAACTAGCGTCTTAAGAGTACTAATCAAGAAGGAGTACCATGGAAAAAGTTAGTGCTTTGGAAAAAGTATGGAAATCAGGTTCTGATTCCCTTTATCTGTTTTTCGGAGGGATACAAGCGGGTATAGCTATGCCTCCTTTTGAATTTTACCAAGCGTCGGGAATTATTAATGAGAATAAACTGTTCCTCAGAGATTTTGCTCAAAGTTGGTATCACGCCGGATTGAAAGGTGTATCTAAAAGTGTTGATGAAACAGCCGATTACATCCAAGAGCTCGTTGATGAGGTAAATCCTCAAAAACTATTCTTCGTAGGAAATTCAATGGGTGGTTATGCTGCTATTTTGTTCTCAACGCTCTTGGGTAGAGGGGAAGCTATTGCTTTTGCCCCTCAGACATTTATATCTTCAAATTTAAGGAAAAAGCACAACGATACTAGATGGCCAGAACAAATTGCCAACACAGTGCATCTAGAGACGGCTAAAAAAGACGCATTTGATCTGAAACAGTTGTTGCTTAATAGCAATTCAAAAAACAAGATATCTGTTTATGTTGCAAAGGATAGTCCTTTAGACATGGTGCATGCTGAACATATTCATGGCTGTCCTGGTGTAACGATTTTTCAATTTGCTTCAGGCGGCCATACATTGGTTCGTGAACTTAGAGATAGCAACAAACTGCCCCAGATTATGGCTGGAAAATACGCCAAAACAGCTCACGATGAGCAAATTTGTATTTAAAAGGAGAAACTCAGACGTGCGCTTATTTTACTTACTTCTCTTACTCCCAGTGCTTGCAACCGCCAATACTGATACCACATTGCAAACACAACTACTGCAGATGGCCAACTTGGACCAATCCATTCGAAATGAGCTTGTACAAACGGGCTGGGAAAATGCGTCAGAAACACTTAAAGCTAAATTGATTAGCGTGGATAAGGAAAACACCCAAACCCTAAAGGCAATGCTCAAGGAACGGCAGTGGTTTACAAAGTCTGAAGTTGGTCAAGCAGGGATAGATGCAGCATTTCTCATTATTCAGCACTCTCCTGACCATGAATTTCAATCTTCTATGCTACCTAAGTTAAAAGCGTCATACCTCAATAATGAAGGGGTATCTGGTCAAGACGTTGCGTTACTTACCGATCGAGTGCTTATTCACAAAGGAGAAAAGCAACGTTATGGAACACAAGCTGATCTCAAGGATAACAAAATTGTGTTCATGCCAATTGAAAACGCAGAGACCGTGGACAAAAGGCGAGCAGAAATGAACTTGCCTCCACTGGCGGTTTACAAAAAAATGATGGAGGAAGTGTATGGCATTAAGGACCACCCAGAGATTAACCTAGACTAGAGGGTTAGTCTGTGCCCAGGTAAAGACCAATAAACCCTAGCGAATCAACCACACCATGCACCAAGATTATTGGCCATAACCTTTTCTTTAATAGTAAAAATGAGATGCCAAACGCCAAACCTATTAGCCCCGTCATAACGAAACCTCTTATTCCCTGATAATGATAGTGACCGTAACCAAATATCAGCGCGGGTATTAGAACGGCAATAATAGTACTAAGGCGTGAGCGGGGTAATGCTTCTTTAAGCCGTGTTACCAAATACCCACGAAAAAACATTTCTTCACCAAACGCAGCAGATACCCAAACAATACCAAGCCACATTAACAATTTGGGTAAGCTCCCTCTCACCTCTCCAAAGCGCGCTTCAACACCTTCTGAAACTTCTAGTAAAGCTTCAATTTGAAATATGTTTGCTAGCGCAAAAACAGTGCCCACTGCCATTCCAAAACCGATGAAAACAAGCAGCGCTTGTGGCAATACCATAAGCTTTGATTTTATGCCCACAAGTGGCGTTAAACCATATTGCCCCCATGTTCTGCCCTGACGACGCATGTAAAGTGTTAACATCAATAGGGTAAAAATGAGAGTAATAGGCCCAGCGTATTTAGGTGTCCAAAGCAGTACAAGTGCTTTTGAAGCAAGAGCAAAAATAACGAAAAACAAAATTTCAAGCACAATACTAGTGCGACTTTGTGCAGTCACGGCATTACCTCATTAATACTGAGAATTGTATTCACTGGAAAAAAATCGCCACCAGCGGGCTGATTAAACAGGGAAATAAATCAGCGCTGGATAAGTAAGTAGCTGGCGATGCTCGAATGCAAGTTAACAAGCAACCTTGCTATGTGCATCGACAGCGTCACGCCAATTGCGCCAACAATTGAGGTAACGGGAAGCCAGTACCAATTAATGTCTATTGCTAAGTGCGGCCAAAATAGATGAATAAGTGGGTCGATGATGGGCGTCATTACAAGTGCCAGCGAACCTGCAAACACAATACAAACAGCAAAAAAGTAAGTAGCACTTAACGGCAAGTGCAACACACTGTATAAGACCACACGCCAATGATGCACCAGCGTCACACTATTCCAAACTTTGCGCCATGCACCAAGCAACGACGAACCACTGAAAGCTATCGAGTTTGAACGGCTTGGGCGTCTTGGCATTCGAATACCTAAAAAAGTATTAATTAGCTGACCTTCAACAAGGGCAATATAAGACTGGAACTTCAAAAACAGGGCCAATAAAGGTAAGCCAACAATCATCAATGACAGCACTAAGGCTGGTGCTCCTAACAGCATTGCTAATGCAAAATAAATGATGCTAATAGGTAGTGAGACGAAAAAATAGCATAATGACTTGTAGTCTTTAAAACTTGATAAGGGTTCAAAGAAACCATTAAATAACGGTTTGTTGGCTTCATCACCATTTAAAAAACGCGTCGCATCTTCTTCCATTTGTACATATTGAGCCGCAATCTCTTGTGGGCTGCCAAATGCGCTAATTACCTCACTTAGGCTTGTACTTTCATTACATGTTATGGCTTCAACTAAATGATTTTCTGTGTCATACAGTGCATCTTGAACCAACCCAGCTGGTTGACCTTTAAGCGCAATTTTTAGTTCGTCCAAATACTGCTGAATGTTCTGTTCAGATTTATTCATTGTCTTTACTCAAACCTAAAATACTATCTACCTGAGCCTGGGTTGCTCGCCAAGTTGCCGTCCATTGTTCAAGCACGCTTTTGCCCAAAGGAGAAATAGTGAAATATTTTCTTGGGGGTCCGCTCTCTGATAACTTAACTTCACAATCAAGTAACCCTTTGCTATTGAGATTGCGCAGCACGGGGTAGATTGTCCCCTGCTTTCCGTCGTTACCTTTTTGCAACGCTTTGGCAATCTCATAGCCGTACATGGGCGAAGAGGATTGACCAATGACCGACAAGAGCATCAACGCAACCGTTCCAGAATTCAGCTCTTTCTGGAACTTCTTTGCCTGCTGTTCTAGTAAATCTGCTTTGTCCAACTCGCTACCTTTATTTGTCATTTATACTAGTGCTTACTTATTAATAGTAACAAGATAGCACTAGTGACAACTAAACACTAGTCAATTTTTGTTCGTGACATTTAAAAGTGTCGGAAATAGGCTTTTTTGAAAAGGGTTTAATGCCAGTTTTGTCGACTGCGCAACGTGAATGACGAACAATTACGTTTTTAAAGCGTATCTATAAAAGAAGATATATGGTGAGCTAATGCCGCTGGTTGATCGCATTGAATGTAAGTCCTCGCGTTATTTACTATTTTAAAATTGGCATGACTAAACACCTTGCTCAACCGCCTTCCCAATTCTGTTGGAAAAAGCTCATCATCAGCTCCCCATATTAACTGCACAGGTTTAACAAAGTTGGTGAGTGCCACAGCGAGTTCTTGTGTAGTCTCAGTACGCCAAGCACTGGCCACGTTTTTGAAATCAGTTTGAATGTCTTTAGCAGTAATAAAAGAGGCAAGCGGGCGCTTTAGCTCTTTCGCGGTCAACGTGTGGCTAAGTAGTCCCATTGCCAAAGGCGATTTTACCAGTGCAGAAAAGCGCAGAAACATTGCCATCCCGCGAATGTAGCCAGGAATATTCACGGCTTTTGGAAGCATCGCAAACGGCTTGGGAGGAAATACATCTAGCGCATCGCAGTTTGTGAGTATCAAACTACAAACGCAGCTTGCGTGCTCAGCCGCAAGCATTTGCGCGTAGGCCCCTCCAGTATCATTGGCTATCACATGAACGGGGGGAAGATGTAGGGCACGAATGAACTGCTCAATGATCACAGCAACACCTTTGACCGAGAGATCAGCAGCACCGCGAATGGCGAGTCTATGCCCGCCAAGAGGCAGTGTAGGCGCGATACATCGGTAGTTATGCTGTAAAATAGATATAAGTTTGTCCCAGTTACGCATATCACTGAGCGCCCCATGCAACAACAGAAGCACGGGGCCATTACCAACATCGATATACTCTAGTTCATAACCTTTCATTTGCGCTGTTTGCGCAGTGTATTGAGTGCTAGCGCGTAGTGTGTTTTTCGTATTCAAGGGCATTTATGTACTCTAAAAATCTGTGTAAAGTGCAGTTAATGGTACTCACCTAACAGAATCGAGACTTGTAAAAACGACCGCTCTTATGAACAACAAGCTTTTTATCGATTTCCAACACGCCCTTTTTATCGGCCATCTAGACACTATTAAACACCATAAACACACTACCGGTGCCCTATGCATATCATTAGGTGAAAAACTCGTGGTGAGAAAAGGTGATGAAGAATACCGTTCTAAGGTGTTTTATATTGAGCAAAACACCGACTTTGAAATGTGTGGTTCCTCCCCCGTCGTTATTTACTGTTTTGAATTAAACGCTGAACACCGTGCTCAAATACGGCATCAACTTGCGATTACAGCACCATCTATACAGCATAAGTTCACCAATGAGGATGTGTTTATTCAGGCAGCAATCTGGATAAGTCAGGCTGACAAACTCACTATGCATCACGTTTTCCAGTTTCGAAAATTGCTTGGATTAAATACCATGGCATCGGTGAGTGTAGATAAGCGAATTGCGACGGTAATTGAAACCCTACAGGCAAAACCAGACCACAAATTCACAATCAACGAGTTAACTGCATGTGCATCGTTGTCAAAAACGAGGCTTTCAGAATTGTTTAAGGCCAGCACAGGGCTTACGCTAAGACGCTACAGAATTTGGCAACGTCTAATTACTGCGGCAGCACTAGCCCAAAAGGGGTTCGACCTAACCTATTGTGCACAGCAAGCTGGGTTTTCTGACTCTGCACATCTATCGAACAGTTGCAAAAAGCTACTTGGCCTCAGTCCAATGGAGCTGTTGTCACAACCAAGACAGCTTTACATTTTCACCGCGGGTGCGTTAACGTGAATGACAACGCAATTTTACTGCGCCGTATTGAGACTTACTGTTTTAGTCTTTTAATGACTGACTTTATTCCATTTCCCCTAGACTGACTAAGGTATCGGTTCAGCTGGCACTGCCTCATGTATTGTTCAAAATCAAACTGGGCACGTTCTTTTGGTTTAAGGCTATTCGCTTTCTCTAACAATACAGCAAGCACACCGCGTATCACCTTGCTCGGTGAATAAGCGACGAAGGTGTCACCGTCTTCATGCAACCACACGGGGCTCTCACAGCCTGGAATAGCGGTTTGATCATTACGCAGCGTTTCGTCTAACGGCGCAAGCTGTTTTCCAGAGAGCATTAACATACGCGTAAAATCATCCCAGCCCTTTGCATTTACTAGCTTGCTCGCAATTGGAGGTAATTGATTAAGCCCTGCCATCATGTCTCCTTGTGCGCACCGTTCATCTTTCAGGCTGGAGAGCCTAACTCTAGCGCCAAGTCAGCAGCAGTCATGACCAAGTTTTCCACCTCACTGGTGGTCGGGAACATCACTAATTCCACGCCATTTTTCTCTAAACCTGGTAGCCACGTTTGAGTAAATTCGTCTAGCGGCACGCTAACACATTGTCCTTCTATACCATTCATAGCAACAAACGTGTTTGCCAGATCGTGGTGCGGAAAAACGGGTAACTGCACGTTATCGCCGTCTTCAAACATGACAAAGCCTTCGCTGCCTTGCACCATCCATATTTCTTTTGCTTTTAACACGTAAGTTACAACCAACTCTTGGCGGTCTTCTGCAGACAGCTTCATGGCTTGTTCAACGACTGCGTCGTTTAATTTTTCTGATATAGTCTCTGGGAACACAATTGGCACCTGTGAGTGAATTTGCCGCAAGTATACTCACACTGTGCCTATACGCAAACCGCATCATCACAAAATACACGGCTAAGCACCGCATATTGTGTACACATGAACAGTAAAACGTATTTTATTTAGCAATAACGTGTTTGTTTTTAATCTGATAGCATGCAATTAGCATATATAAATCAGATCGTTGAATACTGGAAAAACACCATCGAATGGCCCAACTATTTACAGCGCTAAAACAAGGCACACATGCTTGTCACAATGCTTTGGAAAATACGTATCCGTTTTCTATCTATCATGAGCGTGATTCTTTTGACATTGCAGCCTATCAAGACGTGCTTTGTGTGATGCGTTGCTTTCACCAATGCGTAGCACAATCGCTCAGCAACGCGGCAGTGTCGAACAGCCTCATAAATGCACTCTTGAAGCATATTGATTTGTCCAATGTATTGTCGGCTATTGATACCGATTTAGCCCTGTTAGAAGAAGATAATAACGGCCCAAAAAACACTAACAACACGGCTCTGGCAAGTCTCGAGGCTACTGCGCAAAGCCCGTGCAGTACGGCTTATGATGACACTAGCCACTGCATTGCAGGCTTGTATGTGTGGCTGGGTTCATCGATGGGAGCAAATATTCTTATTCGTAGACTTTCCGAGATGAGTACACCTCCCCCAACCCATTACTACAAAGCCATGGCGGAATGCGCGCGTTCCTGGGTGGGTTTTAAACAACATGTGGATTCAATTATGCCGCCTTTACTAAGAGGCAATAGTGACATTGTTACGCACATTGTTGAAGATGCAAACCACTGGTTTAACTACTTAATTACAATCGGCAGTCAACGTCTCCCCACTAGCGAAACGGTGTTTGCTGCCGAATCCTAAATTAACTTAATCAAACAAAGCGCAAATTTACTTTAATATTAACGGCTGAAAACTACTCGCGAATTGGTAATTGCTACGTCTCTGGTAAACTTGCGCGCAAACTCATTCACAAAGAACAACGCATGAAAGTAATCTCTTTTAACATCAATGGTATCCGCGCTCGCTTGCATCAACTTCAAGCGCTTATTGACGCCCATCAACCAGACATTATTGGCCTTCAAGAAATCAAAGTTCACAACGAACAGTTTCCTGTAAAAGACGTAGAAGCGATGGGCTATCACGTATATTTTCACGGTCAAAAGAGTCATTACGGCGTAGCCTTTCTTACAAAGAAGGAACCTGAAGAGGTCATTATGGGCTTTCCGGGCGATGACGAAGACGCGCAGCGCCGCATGATTATGCTTAAAACTACTGACGATAGTGGCACACCTGTCACAGTATTAAATGGCTATTTTCCTCAAGGTGAAAACGAGAAACACGAGACCAAATACCCGGCTAAGCGCAAGTTCTATCAAGATTTAATGACGTACTTGACTGATACCCTTACGCCAGATGAGCAAGTCATTGTGATGGGCGATGTCAATATTTCTCACACAGATTTAGACATTGGTATTGGTGAGGATAACCGCAAACGTTGGCTGCGCACCGGAAAGTGCAGTTTCTTGCCAGAAGAACGCGAATGGCTTAATACTGTTTTGGACTGGGGCTTTGAAGACAGCTTTCGTTCACTTAATCCAACGGTGAATGACCGTTTTTCATGGTTCGATTATCGCTCAAAAGGCTTCAACGACAATAGAGGCTTACGTATTGACTTAATATTAGCGACCAAAGCCTTACACGCAAAACTGGAAGATGCGGGTATTGATTACGAGTTAAGAGGGATTGAAAAACCGTCTGATCACGCCCCGATTTGGGCGGTGTATACAGGCTAATAGCATTAGCTAACATACAGGAGCACAAGTGAGCACACTTCAAACGTTTGCACTTTTTGTTTACGGCGTATTTTTGTTGGGCGCGCTTAGAAACATGAACGTTGCTCACTTTTTACAAAGTCGACATCAACAACATTTGGTGTTTGGCAGTGCTGCGAGCTTGTTCGTTCTTTGGTTGTTTAAGGCCGGTATCTTTGATGGTCTAGATGTTCACTTTCTAGGCCTTTCTGTATTAACACTCATGCTGGGCTTTCGCCTTGCTATCGTTACCGCTTTCATAACACTGATAGGTTGTGCATCGGTTGGCTTTGTGGCGTGGGAAAACATTGGGGTTGATGGCTTATTGGGTACAGTGATGCCTATCGGTATTACTTACCTTTTTTACATGCTTTCGTTTCATCACATACCCCGCCAACTTTTTGTGTATATTTTCCTGTGTGCTTTTTTCCCTGCGGCCATTTCAATTGCCCTTAAAACGTTGTCTCTGGGCCTGTTTTATTTGGCTGAAGGCACATATTCCTGGGATATTATTTTCGACAATTATGTGCTGTTGATCCCGTTATTGGTTTTTCCTGAAGCCTTGTTAAACGGAATGGCCATTACTCTTCTGGTTATCTACCAGCCCACGTGGGTTTATACATTCCACGATAAGTTCTATCTAAACAAATAACACTGCACCACAAACTGCTTTACTTAAGGCCGCTTATTGCTGTGTACAATTGGCGTCTCGTGACCGCCAACAATATCCCTATATTTGACACAGATATCAAAAATTTGGACTAATGTTTAATAAGAATTTGAGTCAAGTTTCCTATGCTGTTAAGGAAGTAGTTATACAAGTAGGTATATATGCAGGCAATCAGCCATTCTATTGTAGAGTCCAACACCGACTCACTTTGCACGTCACTCAAGAAATTTCTAGATGCAACACCATCGTCCGTCACTATTGCTTATAGCAACTGTGTTCACAGTACCGAAGACATTAGAAGTGTATTAGAAGCGCAGCCAGTGCCGTTCATGCTAGCGACATCGTGTTTGGGAGCATTACACTGCAGCGCTGAGGCAACAGAAGCCGAGTCTGATGTTTCTGTGTTGTGCATTAAAGACGAGATCGGCGCTTACGGTATTGGCAGTGTTGACCTTGCAGATAACACTATTGCCGACAATGACCCTCAAAAAGCTGGCGCACATGCCCTTGAACAAGCCCTGGTAAACGCAGGTAGGCCATATGAAAGCCCCGCATTAATATGGTGTGCACTACCTCCAGGTGATGAAGAGCGTATTTTAGAAGGTTTCGCCAGTGTCGTCGGCGAGCAAGTGCCTATTTTTGGGGGTTCAGCAGCAGATAATGCGGTAGAAGGAAGCTGGCATACTGCGACGGCTCATGCCAGCAGCTCCAATACTGTTGCGGTATGTGTTATGTACCCTTCGACCCCACTGGGTTTAAGCTACAGTTCGGGTTACAAACCAACTGACACCGTTTTTACTATCACTAAAGCCAATGGAAGAAACTTAATTGAACTTGATGGTCAACCTGCAAGCGCTGTTTACAATCAAGCGACGAACAACCTTATTGAGAGCCAATTACGAGGGGGTCAAATACTGGGGCTAACCTCTTCTGCACCATTGGGTAAACCGGTAGAACTGGAAAATGAGGCATTAAATTATTTACTTTGCCACCCTGATCAGGTGTGTGAAGACGGCAGTTTGAATGTGTTTTCTGAAACACATCAAGGAGAACAACTGACGCTGATGGAGGGCAATATTGAAAGCTTAACATCGCGTGCTGAACGTGTGATAAACAACGCCATCATGTTGCTCCCACAAGACAAAACACCTGTGGGCGTTCTTATGATTTACTGCGCGGGCTGTCGTCTTATGGTGGGAGATGCCATTAAACCTATGATTAACAACTTGCAGGAAACCTTCGAGGGGCTGCCGATTTGCGGGGCATTTACCTTTGGCGAACAAGGGCGTTTTCTAGATGGTAAAAATAGGCACGGTAATTTGATGATTTCAGCGGTTGTGTTTTCTCAATGAACAAAGATTACGAAAACGTTTTAGAAGATCTTGCGCTTGTCTATCGGCTTAAGGAGCAAGCAGAGGCACACAAAAAAGAAAGTGATGCGTTACTTGACGGCACACGCGCCCTGCTAACCGCAACAAGCGAGCAAGAGCTCTACCAAAAGATGTTTGGTATTTTTAGGGGCTTGTACAACTATGACGTGTGCTTTGTTCTTGAAAACGACAGCAAAGGAAAGATGCGCTGCACTAATAGCACTTATGCGCCTATATTAAATAGCTTATGGCAAATTGATGAAACACTATCGAGAGCCATAAAAAGCACCCCAGTCGCGCTTTTTAATATTAAGATGCAGCCTACTTGGCAACAACATCTCACGGTATTTGAGATACCCATAACCTCGGTGCTCTATTGTCCATTTAATGTGCACTCTCAGCATGCTGTTATTGTGTTTTGTCATAAGAGCCTAGGTTATTACACGCAAGAGTATGTTGAAATGGCAAACCGCTACAGTACATTTACCGAGCAGATGGCGGTGAGTGTACAGGCCAAGTTGATGGCGCTTGAAACCGTAAGGCTAAAAGAGGAAAAGGCCCAAGTTGAAAAGAGCCTTATAGATTCCGAAAAAATGGCGTCTTTAGGGCTACTTGCCGCTGGCGTAGCACACGAAATTAATAACCCTATTGCCTTTATAAATAGCAATATACACTTTCTTAAAGACACACTTCCTGATTTGGTAGAAATGCAGAGCATAGTCGCTAAACTTGCTCGTAGTGGATCAGAAGCAGAGCGAGAGAGCCTCGCTGCACATGCCGCTAGCTGGCAAAAACAAAACAAGTTTGAGTCACTAAGCGATGAAATATCTGATATTTGTACAGAGTCTCAAGAAGGTCTTGAACGTGTTACCGATATCATTACAAGCCTGCGATCATTCTCTCATGATGCCGATATTGCAGACGATGAAACCGTTAACGTTAACGACTGTATTGAGCATGCGCTGCGATTAGTTAACAGCGAGCTCAAACACCGTATCGAAATTGTTCAGCAACTCGCTAGTCCTCCCGCGGTAAAGGGAAAAACAGGAAAGCTCAATCAAATTCTGGTTAACCTCTTTGTTAACGCCGCACAGGCTATGGAAGACGGCGGCACACTTACCATTACCTCGTCTTACGATAATCACCATAACACCACAGTGGTAACCGTGTCAGACACAGGCTGTGGCATAGAAAAGCACGCACAGCAAAAGTTGTTTGAGCCCTTCTATACCACAAAACCTACGGGAAAAGGTACTGGACTTGGTTTGTACATCTCGTTTTCAATTATCGAAGCGATGGGTGGCACGATTAGCGTAGAAAGCGAAGTCAATGTGGGTACTATATTTACCCTAACGTTTCCAGCATATGAACAATAAGTAGCACGAGTTGTACTTGCCGATACACGCTGGTCTGTGAGCCAAATGTCAGGCACAAAAAAACCGCACATGAGTGCGGTTTTCTTTAGTATGGGTCATTACTTCTGAAAAAGAATATCCATCACATCAGCAAGCTCTCCCTTGCCTTCACGAATCTCTTCTTCAGATAAGCCAGCAATCTCGTGTGGGAATACTAACCACTCATCGCTTTCGTTAACGTAGTAGTCTGGCACAATATCAGTAGTGTTGTTTTGAGGCTTATACCATGGGCAAGCAATACGGATATCTTTTGGCATATTTAAGCGCATTAGCTTGTTGATTTGCTTGATAAGCGCTTCAACACTGCGCCCTGAGTCAAATACGTCGTCAACGATAAGTAGTTTATCGTCAGCATTGGCGTTTTCTACTAGGTAGTGCAAGCCGTGAACGCGGATCTCTTTAGACTGCTTGTTAATTCCATAGTAAGACGATGTACGTACGGCTATGTGATCCGTTGATGTGTTCTTAAACTCGAAGAACTCTTGAACCGCAATACCAATTGGAGCACCACCACGCCAAATACCAATAATAAAGTCTGGACGGAAGCCATCTTCATACACCTTTGACGCTAGGCGAAAGGAGTCCTGTAGTAGCGATTGCGAGGTGATAAAATTCTTGTTCATGACGTCTCACTGGGCAAAATTTAAAAGACCGCGAGTATAGTGAATTTCATCGGAATTTGCACGGCAAATTCAAGGAATTATTCATTTTGTAGTGTCTGAGAGGGCTGTATTTTCATCGCTCTGCGCGCTGGGTATATGCTCGCGGTAACACACAGTAATAACGAAAATACGGTTATTGTAATAATCTGTACAACATCCATCTCGATGGGCAATCCGCTTCCATCTGCAGCTAACGCTAGATTCGCGCCAATCAAAGCGAGAACGTCATTTAGCGTAAGCGTGATGGCAACGCCCAGCACCAAGCCAATTAGTGCACCTTTGATACCGTTAAACAAACCATTAAATACGAATATCCACATAATGGCCTTTGGCATCATTCCTTGCGTCAACAAAACTGCTATATCACCTTGCTTTTCACTTACCACCATCACTAACGCTGACACAATGTTAAACGCGGCTACTGCGATAATCAGCAGAAGCATTAACATCATCATGTTCTTTTCCATTTTTACAGCGTCAAACAACGCCCCTTGTCGCTCTCGCCAGGTACGTATGTGTGAAGGTGCCACGTTGAATTTATCTGTAAGTTGCTCGACCACAGCCAAATAGTTGAATGCATCCTCTAAGAAGAATCGTTGTGAAATGCCGTTACCTTTGGGGTCACGCAATAGGCGATTCACATCATCAAGGTGCATGTAGATGACTTTGTCGTCCATTTGAGACCCCATATCAAATGTACCGACAACGGTTACCAAGCGTTGACTAGGCATTCGCCCAAACGGCGTGTATACACTGGCGCCAGCAACCATAAGGCGAAGCCTATCACCCACTCTGGCTTCAAGTTTCACCGCAAGCGCGCGACCAATGATTACATTAAAGCTATTTGGCTGAATATATTCAAACCTGCCCTGCTCCAACTTGTTTGCCACTAAAGTGTGAGCCATCATTATTGAAGGCTCGATACCGTGAAGCTGGACGCCGCGCAAATCGGTGCGGCTTTGTACAACGGCTTCCGCCTCGCGATAACGCATGGTGGCTGTAACCTCGTTAATGCTTTGCTCGCTCGAAAGTGGGGTGCTCAATTCGATTTGCGGCACTATGCCCAATATGCGCTGCTTTAACTGCCCTTCTAGCCCATTCATTACTGACACTACAATAATGAGCGCCATTAAACCTAGCGCGATACCTGCAACCGAAAAACGGTTAATAAAGGACACAAAACTAGTTTGACTAGCCTTATTTGATTTAGCGTAACGATAGGCAATGAAAGCGGAAAGCGGATAAAAAGAAGAAAACATAACGCCTTGTTCAAAGAGTAATTCGGTATTCTGCCTCGCCTTTAGCTATGCTTTACAAAAGATGTAAAGCCCAAACGAGGGAGGGTTTTTACTGCAGAGCAGTAAACCCAAAATAGTAAAGTGGTTATACTACGTGTAAGCTACTGGCTGTACAAGAATTAGTGGCAGAGGAATGATGTGAGCGAGCAGAGCCTAGAAGAAAAACAAGCCCAATTCGATGAATATTTTTCTATCGCGCATGGCATTAATGTTAACGTGCGACCGCTTGAAGATGGTGAAAATGTTCCTGTTGATGACGAATTAGAAGACGCCATGCCCTACGCATTTCGCATAGCCAGTGAGATGGCAGCACTTGAAGCTCAGGCATTGCGACCATTGCGTAATCTTAGTGAACATGCAGAAACATTAGCTGAGTACCTGAACCACCAAGCCCGAAAAATAGATCTTATGATGTCGTTTGTTTTGCACCAGCAGGATGAACCCGACTATCGGTTCAAGTCAGTAAAATTTGGTGGCGGTGGCGTTATTGTAGCGATGCCGACGGCCCTAGAGGTAGGTCAACACGCCGAACTAAAATTGTTTCTTGATGCCGAAGCCGCTGCTATTTTTTGTTATGCAGAAGCAATCAGTTGCGAGCAAACTGAAGACGGTTATCATACCACCTTTATTTTTACTACCATTCGAGAGCAAGATCAGGAACTGCTTGTGCGTGCAAGTTTGCATATTCAAACGCTGCAGCTTAGAAAACGCGCACAAGAAAAAAAATCAGGATCCTAAACAGTATCCTCATCAGTATATATCGCCGTATTTATTGGTATTACGTGAATTAAAAATAGGACGTCATGACAGCTAGCTTACTTTCGCTGCCTTTACCAGCACCTAAAAAAGATGCATCGTCACAAGATCATAAGCAATGGAGCCAGTTACAAGGTAGCAGCGCTGCACTTTGTATTAGTCAGGCATTAAATCAATACGACGGACCGATTGTATTGATTACCGCAGACACCCCTTCGGCGATGAAGCTAGAAAAGGAAATTGCATTTTTCCTCAAAGGTGGTGTTGGCGACAACAAACAGCTTAGTAACACCCCAATCACCTTATTCCCAGATTGGGAAACCTTGCCCTACGATGCATTTTCACCGCATCAAGATATCGTTTCACAGCGCCTAGAAACTCTGTTTCGTTTTACGCTGCAGGGAGAAGGAATTTTCATTGTTCCCGTAAACACTCTGATGCAGCGTTTGGCGCCTACAGACTATCTCGCCAAGTATCTTTTGATGTTGAACAAAGGCGACACTCTGGACCGTGATCAGTTCAGGCGAAACCTTGAACAAGCTGGCTACCTTCACGTTAGTCAGGTAATGAGTCATAGTGAATTTTCAGTACGCGGCAGCATTATTGACCTTTTTCCAATGGGTAGCGATCAACCTTTTCGTATCGACTTGTTTGACGATGAAATTGACTCTATTCGCTACTTCGATACCGAAACACAACGGTCCGGTGAGGCGGTCAACGAAATTCGCTTGTTACCAGCACGCGAGTTTCCTACTGACAAGGATGCTATTACTCTCTTCCGCCAAAACTTCTTAGCAAAATTTGACGCTAACAATGCCTCGGAGAGTGTTTTTTCTCAGGTAAGCAAGGGCACCATGCCAAGCGGTGTAGAATACTACCTACCATTGTTCTTCGAAAAAACCGCGACGCTGTTTGATTACTTACATCCAAAGAGCCTTCTGCTTTTGCATGGCGATGTGCAAGATGCGAGCGAGTTTTTTTGGGCGGACGTTCAAGAGCGCTACGAGCAGTATCGTTACAACTTAGCGCGACCACTTCTTGCCCCTGATGATTTGTTTTTACCTATCAATGAGTTGTTTGGTGCTATTAAGCAGTGGCCACGGGCGACACTATCAAGCAGAGTGCTAGAAGAAAAAGCAGGAACAACCAACTTGCAGTGCGAACTGTTAGACGACATTGCAATAAATTCACAAAAGAAAGTACCTGCTGAACGACTGATAAACACGGTAAAAGACGCCACAAACAAAGGTGCAAAAGTCTTATTCTGCGCCGAAACGCAGGGCCGTCGAGAAGGTTTATTAACCGTACTCGCCAAAGCCGGAATAAAACCTGCCTTGATAGATGATTTTAATGCTTTCATAGGTAGCCACGAACCTATTGGTATAACCGTAGGTATGGTGGAGCATAGCTTTATATGGCAAAGCCAGGAAGGCGAGTTACTCTTTGTTACCGAGACTGAATTGCTTGGCCATAAAGTAAGTCAGCGCAGGCTTAGAGACAAACGTACTGCCACCGACGAAAGTGCCATTATTCGAAATCTTGCTGAGCTATCAATTGGTCAGCCAGTGGTGCATTTGGACCATGGTGTTGGACGTTACTTAGGTCTACAAACCCTTGATGCTGGCGGCGTTGCCACAGAATACCTGTGCATTGAGTACGCGAAGCAATCAAAACTTTACGTACCGGTGGCGTCATTACATCTCATTTCACGCTATACCGGTGGCGACGCAGACAGTGCGCCAGTGAATGCGTTAGGCTCTGACGCGTGGAGCCGAGCCAAACAAAAAGCAGCTGAAAAAGTACGTGATGTGGCAGCCGAGTTACTCGATGTATATGCACGTCGCGCGGCAAAGCCCGGCTTTGCCTATAAAATAAACTGGGACGACTATCAGACCTTTGCCGACAGTTTCCCTTTTGAAGAAACACCTGATCAAGCGCAAGCCATTGCAGCGGTTATGCATGATATGGGCAGCCCATCTGCCATGGACCGACTAGTGTGCGGCGATGTTGGCTTCGGTAAAACGGAAGTTACGATGCGCGCCGCTTTTCTTGCGGCCAATGCAGGAAAGCAAGTAGCAATACTCGTCCCCACCACCCTTCTTGCTCAGCAACACTATGAGAACTTCAAAGACCGTTTTGCGGCATGGCCATTTGAAATTGAGGTCATGAGCCGATTTGTTAGCGGCAAAGCGCAGAAATCGGTTGTAGAGCGCATCGGCGAAGGCAAAGTGGATATTGTCGTAGGTACTCACAAGTTGTTATCGAGCGATATTAATTACAAAGATCTCGGCTTGGTTATTATTGATGAAGAACACCGCTTTGGTGTTCGACAAAAAGAAAAACTGAAATCGCTTCGCGCTGATGTTGATATCTTAACACTAACTGCAACCCCCATTCCGCGTACGCTTAATATGGCATTATCTGGCATGCGCGACCTATCGATAATTGCCACAGCGCCAGCGCGACGATTGTCAATTAAGACCTTTGTACAGCAACGCAACAAAGCCGTTATAAGAGAGGCGGTAATGCGTGAAATTTTACGGGGTGGGCAGGTTTATTTTCTTCACAACGAAGTAGACAGCATTGCGCGTACCGCAGAAGAAATTGCCGAAATAGTACCAGAGGCCCGCATAGCGGTGGGGCACGGCCAGATGCGTGAACGTGAGCTTGAAGGCGTGATGAGCGACTTTTACCACCAGCGATACAACGTATTGGTATGCACGACCATTATTGAAACAGGGATTGATGTTCCCAGTGCCAACACCATTATAATGGACAGAGCAGACCATTTAGGCTTGGCGCAGCTTCACCAGTTAAGAGGCCGCGTTGGCCGCTCACATCACCAGGCCTACGCGTATTTGCTAACGCCACATCCAAAGCGCATGACTAAGGATGCGGTAAAACGTCTAGATGCTATTTCGCAGCTTGAAGACCTAGGGGCGGGATTCGCACTTGCCACCCACGACCTTGAAATACGAGGTGCAGGTGAACTGCTTGGCGATGACCAGTCAGGTCAGATTGCGAGTATTGGCTTTAGCTTATACATGGATATGCTGGATAAAGCGGTAAACGCACTAAAAGAAGGAAGAGAGCCGTCACTGGACGACGCAATGTCGGGTCACACTGAAGTTGAGCTTCGAATTCCGGCGTTATTACCAGAAGATTACATCGCAGATGTTAATACGCGCCTGTCGCTATACAAACGCTTAGCGAGCTGTCAAACGCAAGACGATATCGATGAATTCCAAGTAGAATGCATTGACCGTTTTGGATTGTTACCCGAACCCGCCAAAAACCTTATTGAAGTTGCTGAAATTAAAATAAAAGCGCAAGAAATAGGTATTCTAAAAGTGGACTTGTCTGCCCAAGGCGGTACCATAGAATTTAAAGAAACAACAAAGGTCGACCCAGGGTACATAATAAAACTGGTACAAACGAAGCCAAATACCTTCAAGTTTGAGGGAAGCCAAAAACTTCGTTTAGTTAAACAGACCGACACAGCTAAAGCCCGTATCGCCTTTATTAGCGATATTATTGCCGATTTTGTAAAGGAGTCGCGGTAACATGAAGTTTATTCGCTGGTGTTCATTGGTTGCCTCAATCAGTGCGCTTTTGGCCAGCTCGGCACATGCTAATGATGACTGGTGGTTTGATGTTGAAGTTATCGCCTTCAAAAGAAACACATCATTAAGTGAACTGGAAGAACAGTTCACATTGGCCGATTCGTTAAACGCACCGCGCGCAGACGCCGACGTTATTCGAGACATCATTGCACCTGATATTAGCTGGCTTAAACAGGGGTTGCGTAAGTGTGATGTAGACACGCGTCCAACATGGCCTGCCTATCCTATGCTTGATGTTCCTGATAGTGATGTTGATTTTTTATCTCTTTCTCCCCTTGTTCTGCAGCAAGATACCGCGCTTCAAGAGGGCTTATCGCACGACGAATTAATTCAAAAGGACCCGTTTCAAGAGGACGTATCGCAAGACACGTTGTTGCAAGAACCCGTATCGGAAATTAATGAAGCAAATGGCGACGCAACAGAAAACGGCATAACTGATGGACCAAACGCACTTACAGAATTAGCGACAGCACCTTTGGATAGCTCGGCTATTCAAACGTTTGAAGAACCTTCAACACAAGAAATACCTAACATTTCTGAGCCAGCGACGTTGAGTACAGAGCAAGAAGATACGTTTGATACTGCATTGCTGACTGAAGGCGGCGATACACTCTTTTCTGCTGATAATAATCTTGCGCCCGCAGATACCGATGCTCTATCGGCGGTAGACGGCACAGAGAGTGTTATTGAAGCTGTCGAAGAAATCGCTGTGCCTTCCGAGCTAACCATTGCGCAATATTGGCTGTCGTTTTTTGGCACAGATGTCAACGCTGGTAAACAACCTCTTTTTGAAAATGCAAAAGCACAAAGCGCAGAAGTATCTATTCCCGCGTTTGCCTATTGTGAAACACCGCAACCTTGGTTAACGGTTGTTGAGCAAAATGAAAGCATAGTATGGAAAACCGATAAGGCCGACAATAGGCTACCCGCACCAAGTGACCTACCCATTATTATTGAAGGTCACGATTGGCCGCGTGCCTCACGTGCCCATTTGCTTTCTAGTGAACAGCAGTCATTAGCATCCATATCACGCCAAATCAGAAGCAACCGAGACTTAGAACGTTTGTTCCATGCAACATGGCGCCAGCCTGTCGCATTTGGCAAAGATAACGCTTTTAATGTGCGTCTATATGGCGGGAAAAACTATTCAAGTGAGTTCCGTCTAACAGGTGAACAGCGCCCACAGCAGCGACTAATGCCAGCAGCAGATGTGAATGAAGCCACATCAATTGATAACCTGTTGGAGCACAGTGTAGATGCACTGGCATCGGATACGATACAGTCAGAAGAGCTTTACAGTAGTAACACTGATGAAACCCGCGCAATACAAGGGCAAATAAAAGATATATTTAGCACCTTAGACGAGAAATTAGCTGCGCCTGCGCCAATTGACTTTAACGCATTTAAAGCGCTCGATATGCCCAAAATGTTCGCTGAAGATGACGATTCAGCACTCAATGACGCTTTGCGAACGCCTATTTGGGAAATCGATGGCACGATGAAAGTTTTTTTGAAATACATTAATCGTGTTCCCTATTTGCATATCAATAGTGCCCTGTATTATCGCCAACCCGTTCCCTTAAGTTATTTTTCTAACAGCGACGTTCAAAGCGATGACCAGGCATTGTTGGTAAATACAAACAGCGAGGACGCTCGCGCTTCAGCAAACATCGAGTACCGTCTTGCATCGGTACCATTGTCAGAACAACGCCGCGTAATTAGTACGCAGCTACATTATTTCGACCACCCACTGTTTGGCTTCATTGTGCAAATTCGTCGCTACAAGCGCCCAGCCATTGAAGACGCAGAACTATAGGCGACAGGCACTTTGATGAAAATCTATACACGCACCGGCGACAAAGGAAGTACCCAAATATACGCAGATAAAGCGGTAAGGGTTGAAAAAGACGATCTGGTCGTTAAAAGTTATGGCGACATAGATGAGCTAAACAGCAATATTGGCTTGCTTGCCGCTACAGTATCAAGCGCACACAAGCCAATGCTTCACGATATACAGCGCAACTTGTTTCAGGCGGGTTTTGCCATTTCGGCCAGCTCAACGCTCACCGAAAAAAACATAGATGATCTCGAATCATTAATAGACACATTAACGAACAAAATGCCCCCTAACACTTCCTTCGTTTTACCCGGAGGCAGTCGTGCTGCGGCTCAGGCACACGTTTGTAGAGCTGTGTGCCGACGTGCAGAACGAGCCGTTATTAGCCTATCAAAACACTATGATGTACCTGAAGTGGTGCACGCTTATCTAAATAGACTTAGTGATTTCTTATTCACGTTTGCACGTTTTTTGAATATAGAAGCTGGTGTAGATGAGGTGGCCGTATAGCGCGACCTGCTAGGTCAAATCGCGCTATGTGTTTTTAGAAAGTGGGCTCTAGGACCGAAAGGTGTCAAGCTCAACAATGGTGCCAGACACAAATTAAGTTTCACAGTGTCCGTTCAACCTATCTTTCATTCAATCGTTGGATAAGTTTTACAGATGCTTCGTATTCAAGGCCGGCACTTTTACCCATAGCACGACCGTAAAGCGCCATGGTTCTTGTTTGTTTTTGACTGTCGCTTGGCAATTGCTGAGCAACTCTGCCTTCTAACCCGTCAAGAATGCGCTCTGCGCCTTTTGGGTTATTGCAAGCCAGTACCATGTCACAACCCGCTTCTAGTGCTGCTTCGGCCCTCTCTAGGTAGTCTCCCGCCACACTCGCACCGTGCATCGACAAATCATCCGAGAATATAGCGTGGTTGAACTTGAGCGTGTTCCTCAACACACTTTGCAACCAATGTGACGAAAAGCCGGCAGGTTTGTCACAAACCTGCTTATAAATGACATGGGCAGGCATAATACCATCCAATAAATTGCGCTCGATAAGCCGCTCGAATACCACCATATCGGTACGGCGGATTTCTTGGTAGTCGCGTTCATCAACTGGAAGCGCTATATGTGAATCTGGCGCAACGCTTCCATGCCCCGGGAAGTGCTTTCCTATCGCTGGCATGTTTACCGATTTCAAGCCTTGGATCAAAGCGGTGGCTAGCCGAATGACGTCTTGTGCATTATCGGCAAACGCCCTGTCGCCAATCACTTGCGATACACCATCAATATCAAGTACTGGCGCAAAACTAAAATCAATATCTAGCGCTTTAAGTTCATAGGCGAGTACAAGGCCACACGCCTTTGCATACGCATTACTTTCATCTCGCGTCTCTGACTGCCTAATAATACTTCCCATTGCTGGCAGCACGGTAAAACCGTCTTTAAATCGCTGTACACGCCCTCCCTCATGATCGACACCTATCAGAACGGGCTTTTTTGCATGATGGCGGATAGCCTTCACTAGCGCATCAAGCTGGCGTTTATCATGGTAATTACGTGTAAACAAAATCACGCCGCCCACCACAGGATGAGCTAACTTTTCTTTCTCTTCTGGCGAAAGTTCTTCTGCCTGGCAGTCGAGCATTAAAGGGCCCACAGCGCCCCCTTATTCCGTGTCATAAAACATCACTTCAAATTTTGTAAATCTCTGGTTAGGATAGAGAAAAAGAGGGAGTATTACACGTGATAAATTGGATTAAATGGCTTGTGATAAGCGTTATATCACTGGTTGCCTTATTTGCCATAGCGCTGTATGCAGGTCTTCGCCTTAGCTTGCCTTCACTTGATGGCAACAAGAATACCTACCATGTCAACTCGCCTACCGAGCTTAGTCGCGATGCTATTGGTCACGCTGTCATTAAATCTGACGATATTTTTGATGCAGCCTATGCTATGGGCTTTGCCCATGCGCAAGACCGATTCTTTCAAATGGATTTACAGCGACGCGCAGCATCGGGGAACCTATCTCAGTGGGTAGGTAAAATAGCAATAGAACGAGATAAAAATATTCGCTTTCACCAGTTTGAGCAGCGCGCACGCGTAGTTTTTGAAAACCTCCCCTTTAAACAAAAAGAGCTACTTGTTCGCTATGCACATGGTGTTAACGATGCATTAGAGGAAATGGCAGTGCCTCCTTTCGAGTACATTGCCGCTGGCGTCGATATTGAACAATGGCGACCAACAGACAGTATCTTAGTTGTATATAGCATGTACCTTGACCTTCAAGGCGCCCAAATTAGTTTTGATATGGCGCGTACAATGCTGAAATCTCTTCATGGCGACGCCGTATATGACTTCATTACGCAGCCTAGCTCTTTTCAAGCCGCACTAGATGCCAGTGAAATTGCACCTTACGACCTACCCGTTCCCCCCTACCCTCAGACGCTGTCAAAAAGCGAACACGATACCCAAATGCGACTGGCATACAACGGTGTCGAGTTACCGGACATTGGTAGTAACAACTGGGCAATAAACGGCAAACTCACTGCCACAGGGGCCGGAATGCTTGCAAATGACATGCATTTAGGATTACGAGTTCCCATTATTTGGTATCGCGCGCAGCTTAACTACAAAGAGGCCGGCGAAGAAATCCAGGTAACAGGTGTATCGCTACCTGGCCTACCTGGCATTGTGGTAGGGACTAACAATCACGTGGCCTGGGGTTTTACCAATGCTAATTTAGACAATGTGGACTGGGTTGAACTAAGCGACGATACGCCAACTCAAACATATACAAGACGCATCCCTCTTCCTGAAGGTGAGCACCAGTATAGTATTGAAGTAAGCCAGTACGGGCCTGTACGCAGCGTAAATGGCAAACGCTATGCACTTAACTGGGCGGCACACCATCCTTTTGCCGTTAATCTTTCCATTGTTGATATGGGATTGGCCAAAAACATTACCGATGCCATCGCTATCGGCAAAACCATCTCAATTCCAATACAGAACCTTGTCATTGTTGATGCCGACGGCAACAACGCATGGCTTCCCGGTGGTGCGGTAATGCAAAGAGACAAGGCGTCTGACGTTGCTATTTCTGAAGCGCAAATGAAAGCAAACCCACCTATGCGAGCAGCATCTTTGCCGTTAGTTTTAAACCCGTCTCATGGAAGAATATGGACCGCAAATGCACGTGTAATTTCCACAAGCGATATAGCGCAATTAGGCGACGGTGGTTATGCACTGGGTGCAAGGGGAAAACAAATTCGCGACCGCCTTTTTGAAAAAGACACATTCACGGAAAACGACTTTTATGCGATTCAACTTGATAATCACGCTCAATTTTTAATGCCTTGGCACAGCCTTTTGTCTGGCTTACTTAAGGCGCAAAGCAACACTTTTGAACCCGATTTACTTTATCTAGACAATTGGAAAGCTTGTGCATGTGAAGATTCAATTGGTTATACCCTGGTTAAACAGTTTCGAAGCGAAGTAATACAAACACTATTTGGCAGTATCCTTACCTCAATTGATAGTAAAGGCGTCAACAGCCGTGCGCTTTTGCGTCAAATAGAGCCAGCAGTATGGCAACTAATTCACAACCAGCCCAACGATTGGTTACCAGAGGGCAATGCGAGTTACAATGATTTATTAGTTGAAGCGTATCAACGCGCCAAAGCTAAACTGCTTGATAACTATTCACCGGTCGAAGCAGACATGCAGGCATTGCGTTGGGGTAATGTAAACGCATTAACCGTGAATCATCCGTTTTCATCTCAAATTCCTTATC
Organism: uncultured Alteromonas sp.; assembly: GCA_964454185.1. Taxonomy (GTDB): domain Bacteria; phylum Pseudomonadota; class Gammaproteobacteria; order Enterobacterales; family Alteromonadaceae; genus Alteromonas. The sequence goes on along the minus strand of CAYVST010000019.1, from coordinate 16,602 downwards.
TGGGCGATTATTTGAACATGGCACGTGTAGAAGGGTTTGGTGATACCTATATGCCTGCAGTACAAGCACCAGAATTTGGTGCGTCACAGCGATTTTTCGTTAGTCCCGGCCATTTAAACGATGCCATTTTAACGCTACCTGGCGGGCAATCTGGTCACCCACTCTCACCTTATTTTGCAGCGGGCTTTGATGATTATGCTACGCAAGCAGCAACACCGCTTCTGCCTGGTAAAGTTGAACATACGCGTATGTTTTATCAAAAAGAAGCCGAATGACACCTGCAATAACATTGTTAAAGAAAAAGCGTATTACGCATCAGGTGCTCAAGTATGAGCACGATGCGTCTGCGGGCTCATACGGGCTTGAAGCGGCGGAAAAGCTGGAGCTTGAAGCAGGTAGCGTATTTAAAACACTTGTAGTTAGCACAGATAAAGAAACGCTTGCCGTTGCCGTTGTGCCAGTTGATAGAAAGCTGAGTGAGAAAAAGATGGCCAAAGCGCTAGGTGCTAAAAAAGTAGTTATGGCGAAGAGTACCAATGTGATGGCTTCGACAGGCTATGTGCTGGGCGGCGTGAGCCCACTTGGTCAAAGAAAACAACTTGTCACAGTGATCCATGAGAGCGCCAAGGACAAAGCTGTAATGCATGTAAGCGCGGGAAAGCGAGGGTTAGAAGTTGCGCTCTCCCCCGCCGATCTCGCTTCCATAACCCGAGCTACATTCCTAGATATTACTGCTTAACCGAACGATTAATGTTTAATACTTTTGCGTTGTTTAAAAACAAATAAAAGCGCAAAGGATAATAAGGCAATAGTACCTGGCTCTGGCACCGATTGTGCGCCAACTCTAGACACAAAGTTACCACTGCTTGGCAGAATAGTTTGCAGCGCCGTATGGTTATCGCTTTCAAAATTGTAACCGTGAAAACGAATTGATGTTATCGCATCGGCTGCGCTTTCTGCGAAGAGATTCACAAACGCAAAGGGTTCCCACGATGCGTGATAATCATCTCTTGAAGCCGGGTTGCCCCAGAATGGATTGCCGAAATGCTCTGGCGTTAGTGCAGGTGAATTCCGAATATCTGAGGTGGTAAAATCTAGCGTCTCTGAAAGCGTGTTTACCGTGAGCTTATTGCCGCCGTCACCAGCACTCCACCAAAAACCAAAGTAACCAACGGGGGCGTTAAACGTAAGCTCAATTTCTCCGCCATTCGGAATAAACAAATAGTTACCGGTACCATCTGCCCCGCCCCATTTATTGGCTGTGTTTAAACGAACACCGCCTTGAAGCACACGATATACGCCAAAATCGGTAACGATATCGCCCGCTATTCTTCCACTTGCAAGACCATCAAAAGATTCTACGCTAGTCATTACATCGGAAGGACCAGTGGCAACTTCAGGGTCAGACAGCGTAAAAATGAGACCCGCACGAAGTGGGAACGCAAACATATACAGACTTACTGCAAAAACAATCGCTATTATTGGCTTCATCATGTGCTCCAAAGTGACTTGACATACTTTAGATAGCTATTGACGTGCCAGTTTTATAACCTATTGTTTATATTTACCTTATTGACTTATTGGCGTTTTATTCAATCATACTGCGACTTTGAATTTGCGTTTTGCAAAGCAGTTTGCGAGAGAACGGCCAAAACAGGCAAGTTTACAGGTGGTACCTAGTTTAAAAGCAACGATGCAGCATGTTTTACAAGCTCAGGTGAAGTTTACATGCCATATTCAACTGAAACCACGCTTAACGTGCAGTGTTTTCAGCTTGTTCACGCCACTGCTGTTTTGCCGCTTCTAACGATGAAGAATCTACTGTGTTTGAACCTGACAGTGTTTTTGCCATTTGTTCTATTATCAAATCGCGCTTTCTGAGTAGCGCATCCGTTCGATCAAATAGGTCTTTCGCTTCAGGGTATTTCTCTTTCAGACTGTCTACTTCTTCGAGCGAATAGTAACGTGCTTCGAACGCTTCGTTGTAAAGCTGACGTTTGGCATTAAAGATCACGTAGTCTTTCGCCGTTTCAGATGTGAGGTAGTCTAAATCTTGCTGCGAAAGATTGGCGGCTTCCCCTACCGCAATAGCTTGCGCTAACCATTCATTTACAGCGTTTTCATTGTCATTTTTTACAGCGGCTTTTACACCTTGTTGTAAATCACTTGCATGGAGAATTTCCATCACCGTAATCAATGGGACTTCAGCCGCTTCTTGGTCGCGTTTATCTGCCTCTGTTGACAGGTAGGCCAACCATAACAATACAGCTAAAACGATAGAAACAACAATGACTAGCGTTCTTTTCACACTTTACTCCACATGGGGTACACAAGACTTGCAGCGCTCGCACGCTGGATAGAAATAAGCAATACAAAAAGAGCGAGATAACCCGCTCTTTCATTGTATTGTAACGACCTAGTGATTATTGGTCGATAGGTGCTGAGTTTTCGACTCGGCTTTTAAGCTTTTGACCCGGGCGGAACGTTACCACTCGGCGTGCTTTAATAGGAATGTCTTCGCCCGTTTTTGGGTTACGGCCGGGACGTTCGTTTTTATCACGCAGGTCAAAATTACCAAAACCTGACAGTTTTACTTGCTCACCAGATTCTAGAGCGCTTTTAATCTCTTCAAAGAAAAGCTCTACCAGATCTTTTGCATCACGCTTATTGATGCCTAATTTCTCGAATAGGTGTTCAGCCATCTCGGCTTTGGTCAATGCCATAGTTTACTCTCTTAACGCGGCCCCAAACTCAGATTCCAGACCTTTAACCACAGTATCCACCGCTTGCTGAATCTCAGCTTCTTCTAAGGTTTTATCTGGATCTTGTAAATGAAGAGACAAAGCAAGGCTCTTGTAACCAGGTTCAATTCCCTTGCCTTTGTACTCATCGAACAAGTTTAGAGCAACTAGTTGATTTACGCCAATTTTTTCTATGTAAGAAAGTACATTTCCTACACGCACTTCATCTTTAACCGTAATAGCAATATCACGACGGTTTGATGGGAAGCGCGATACCGGTACAGCAGACGGTAGTTTGCGGTCTGTAATGGCATCTACCACTAACTCGAACACAAATACGCGGCCGTTAACACCAAGCAATTTTGTAAATTGCGGGTGTATAGCACCAATATAGCCAACTTCTTCATCATTAAGCAAAATTTTTGCAGTCATACCAGGATGCAGTGCACTATGCTCGGCAGTAGCGAACTGGAATTCACCTGAACGCCCTGTTAACGCAAGCAATGCTTCCACATCTGCTTTAGCATCGAAGAAATCTACTGGGCTGTCGCCCAAGTCCCAATGTTCTTCGTTACGACGCCCTGCTACTACACCACCAATTACTTGCTGTTGCAATACACCATTTGGCGCATCTTGTTGAGGAATAAAGCGTAATCCTGTTTCAAACAAACGAATTCGCTGTTGTTGACGCTTCTGATTGTACGCAGTAGCACCCAGCAAACCCGGCCACAAACTGACGCGCATTACTGACATATCTGATGAAATTGGGTGCGGTAACACCATGCCTTCAACGTCTGGGAACAACGCGCTTTGTACTTTAGGATCAACAAATGAATAGGTGATTGCTTCATTATAGCCACGGCTAAGCAAAAGCGACTTCATGGTATTAAGCGGCAACTTAGCTTCTTGTGAAGGCAGCATTGCTAATGTGGCTTTTGGTGCCACGTTAGGAATGTTGTTGTAACCGTATACGCGCGCAATCTCTTCAATCAAATCTTCTTCAATTGAAATATCAAAACGATAGCTAGGTGCAACCGCTTCCCAACCAGCTTCAGTTTGCGTTACGTCTAAACCAAGGCGGTTAAGCATTTCCGTTACTTTTGCATCATCAATGCTAATACCAAGCACACGAGCCAAACGTTCGCGACGAAGTGTTACTGTTGCTTGCTTAGGCAATTTGTCTTCAGACACGGCTTCAACAACAGGGCCTGCTTCACCACCGCAAATTTCAAGTACCAATGCAGTAGCGCGCTCCATGGCTTTTCGTTGAAGCTGAGGGTCTACACCACGCTCGTAGCGGTGTGAGGCATCGGTATGCAAACCGTATTGACGTGCACGACCCATAATGGCATCACGCGCAAAGAATGCACTTTCTAACAAAATATCTTGTGTTTCCGCCGTTACACCTGAATGTAAACCACCGAAAATACCTGCCATCGCTAGCGCTTTGTTATCATCAGCAATTACCAAAGTATTGCTTTGCAACTTAGCCTCGGTTTCATCTAATAATGTCAGCGTTTCGCCTTCATTAGCCATACGCACATTGATGTTGCCCTCAATGCTGGCAAGGTTGAACGCGTGCATTGGCTGGCCAAGTTCTAGTAGCACAAAATTAGTCACATCAACGATAGGGTCGATGCTGCGAATTCCGCAACGACGTAATTTTTCGACTAGCCACAATGGCGATACAGCTTTAACGTTAACGCCTTTAACGACACGGCCCAAGTAACGTGGGCAAGCTTCCTCTGCGCTTAGCGTGATTGACATTTTATCGTCAATAGTTGCGTCTACTGCAACGACTTCAGGCTCGCATACGTCAAGGTTGTTAAGTACGCCAACTTCACGGGCAATACCGCGAATACCTAAACAGTCTGCGCGGTTTGGTGTTAGGTCTACTTCAATGGCGTTATCGTCTAGACCAAGGTAGTCGCGAATATCTGTACCAATAGGTGCATCAGCTGGAAGCTCAATAATACCGTCGTGGTCGTCGCTAATACCCAGCTCAGAGAAACTACATAGCATGCCGAATGACGGCTCGCCGCGAAGCTTCGCTTTCTTAATTTTAAAATCGCCTGGCAGTACAGCACCAACAACAGCAACTGCTACTTTTATGCCCTGACGACAGTTAGGCGCACCACAAACGATATCAAGTAGCTCATCGCCACCAACGTTAATTTTAGTAACGCGCAGTTTATCGGCGTTCGGGTGCTGACCGCATTCTACGACTTCACCGACTAGCACGCCTTTAAAATCGCCCGCTACTGGCTCTACACCGTCTACTTCCAGGCCAGCCATGCTCAACTGTTCAGACAGCTCATGTGCCGACAGCGATGGGTTAACCCACTCTCTTAACCATTTTTCACTGAATTTCATGTTTACTTTCTGCCTTAGTTGAACTGCTTAAGGAAACGAAGGTCGTTTTCAAAGAACGCGCGCAAGTCGTTAACACCGTAACGAAGCATGGTTAAACGTTCTACGCCCATACCAAAGGCAAAGCCAGTATATTCTTCAGGGTCTATACCTACCGCTTTAAGTACATTTGGGTGAACCATGCCGCAGCCAAGTACTTCTAGCCATTGGCCGTTTTTACCCATTACATCCACCTCGGCCGAAGGCTCGGTAAATGGAAAGTAAGAAGGACGGAAACGAATTTCTAGCGACTCTTCAAAAAAGTGATGAAGAAAATCGTGAAGAATACCCTTAAGGTCAGTAAAGCTTACGTTCTTATCAACCATCAAGCCTTCCACTTGGTGGAACATTGGCGTGTGCGTTTGGTCGTAGTCGTTACGATAGACGCGACCTGGCGAGATAATACGTAATGGCGGCTTTTCTGCTTCCATTGTGCGAATTTGCACACCAGAAGTCTGTGTGCGTAGCATCATGTCAGGATTGAAATAGAAGGTATCGTGATCCGCACGTGCTGGGTGATTCGCTGGAATATTGAGCGCATCAAAATTGTGGAAACCATCTTCAATTTCAGGGCCGGTTTTAACCGAGAAACCAAGTTCGCCGAAGAACGATTCAATACGCGCAATGGTGCGGCTAACCGGATGCAAATTGCCCGGCTTCTCTGTGCGACCAGGAAGCGTGACATCAACGGCTTCTTCAGCCAGCTTTTTGTTAAGTTCAGCCGTGCGAAGTAACTCGCCTTTCGCTGAAATCGCTTGCTGAATAACCTGTTTAGCTTGGTTAATCTTTTGGCCCGCGGCAGGACGTTCTTCGTTTGATAACTTTCCAAGCCCTTTAAGTAAATCGGTAAGCTTACCTTTCTTACCCATGAATTCGACCCTAACTTGGTCAAGTGTGGCTGCATCTTCTGCAGCGTCAATCTGGCTCTGCGCCTGATTGATAATAGCGTCAAGCTCCATGTTTTCCTCAATATACATGATGACTGCATGGCCTAAGCTTTGTGAGATTAATTCTGTTTGCTAAGGCTTGCCTGAAATAAAGGCAGTAGTTTACACGACAGCAAGACATTACCGCTACCCTATATGGCTGATAATGGCAGATTTTTGCTTTCTAATTTGGAAGGCAAGGTGAATCAATGCGTATTTTGACACCGCGGTTTAGGGCTGAGCTACCAGACTGTGTCAATCAGATAGATACTCTTCAAGTATTTGCATCTTTTAAATATCACCTTCCCATCAATGACTGGCGCACGATCACAGGAAAGAATCGAATGACTTTGTACATCACAATAGGGATAAATAAACCCGCAATAATTCCAATAACGAACAACGACGCCTTATTATCTATACCAACTTTTTCTAACGTTGTGCGTACGGCGGCGTTAGCCATCGGATGCCAGAGGTAAATTGCATAAGTGTAAACCTTTATCCATTCTAGACTCTCAAATTTGGGCGTGAAACGGTAAATAACAATAATAAAACTCACCGACACTATAACCCACATAGGCTGAGAAGCTTCGGGAAGCTCTACAATACTGTAGAACAAAGCAACTTTTAATACACACCCTGCCAACGTTATCAGTAAAGCGATAGTTACTATTTTAGAGTCCAACAACAGCTCCCTGTGACTATATAACAACATCCCTAAAATAAAATACGGGGCAAGCTTTGCTGCTTCATAAACCCTAAAGAAGTCAACGTTTTTTAACAATAATGAGAGACAGAAAAACACAATCATCATTGTGATATATCCCACAAATGTTGGCTTAAACACTATGTGGATAAAACCTACAACCAAAAGAATAATAAAAAGTGCGTAAAGAAACCAAAGGTGCATATACCCATGCACAATAGACTGCAGGAGCTCCCCCGTCTCTTTACCAATTGCCGTTCTCAAGAAGAAATAAATAAGAGACACAATAAATGCAGGCAGTAACAGAGTGATTGCTCGAGACTTTATAAAACTCGGAAATTCATCGACGCTACGTGACTTTGCCACAAACAACATACCAGCCAGCGCGGTAAACAACGGCATTCTTATCAATTCTAGCACTGAGAATATGGTTCTGAATGACGAATCAGCATCTATATTTAAACCAAAACTCGGCGAACTACCAAATACATGAAATGAAACAACTAAGAAGCAAAAAATTGCTCTAAGTGTATTAGCGTTAGATAGCTTTTGGGCTTTAAGTCGCTGGTTAAATTTTCTTTCAGATTCCGTCAACAAGGCTTCTAACTCTAATATTGTTAACTCTGACCAATTACTTGGCAAATCAACAATACGCGCGTTCAGCTCTTTAGACAAACTTTCGTATGCCTTTGAACTACCTCCCAATTGAGAGAAAGACATCTCGTATTCTATTTTTTTTGTATCTAAGATATTTGAAAACAACTGGTGAACTATCATAAAAACACATCAATACGTTGGCGTCACTTGTGTCAACAAGTAGACAATTAAATGAAGAATGCCAAAAATCACTGGCAATTGCTTTTAAAAAAAGAGGATTATCAAAAGCTAATGTTTCATCACCCTATTTTCATTGTTCACCATAGCGACTGAATCTTACTAATACATGAATGCCAGATGATTCATTAAACCAAGCAAGTTTCAAACCAATCAAATACACCGCATTACAAGAACATGCCACTAAAATAGCGTTTTCCTAATAGCTGTGTTTCTGTCATTGAATTAAGGCTATTAACTAAGCTAAGAAGCGGAAACTAGGCATAGTGGTAGTTAGCATTTAACATGCGCCCGCACACTATTGGTAGGGCAAGCAAACCAAAACTGTGCAGTGAAAAACTACAGCGAACATTGTCGAATAAATTGTCGAGTAATCTATGTATCAATAATGCGACATCGTAAAACTATCACGACGATAATCCGGTTGAGCTAACACAACAGCACTTTGAATTATTTGGTAAGGCAAAAGAGATTGAAATGCTCAAGGCAGTTGTCATTTAAACCTAAAAGGCAGTGCAAAAATAAAAAAACCGTCACCCCGAAAGACGTGACGGTTATTTTTTGCACTCTAGGGTACAACCTAAAGTGTTTAGTCCACTATGCTCTGCGACGGAAAGCTGACGCTAAAAGAAGTACACCGAAAATTGCGATTGTAGAAGGCGCGCTTACTTGCGTTGAATTCTGAGCTAGTGTTGTTAGACACAAATCACCATCAGAACACAGTTCTACATTCCTGAAGAAAACAGATGTATTTCCAATGTTGTCTGCGTCAAGAACAAATACCATTTTGCTAAACGTGCCGGTAAAAAATGAACCAACATCGATAGCGAAATCAACCACGCCACTATTAACTGTATAGTCTGCGTATTGAATAGCTCGGTTAGATTGCGACCCACCGATATCGAAAAGCGTACCAGGTGTTACGCTCATATCGTTGTCGAAGCCAATACCGTAAATTTCTGCTTCGTTGCCAAGCGCTTCGAAAGAAAAATATAAAACGCTAGATGCGTCGATATTAAAAGGACCAGTAATTGAAACCCACAAGTTTCCGTCTAGTCCAAGTGTAGCACCGAAATCGCTAACACTTGATGAGCCACTTACGTCTTGGTTCGCAAATCCTTTGATATCGCTACTGTCAAAATCAATAAACGCGGCATTCGAACTTAGCGATACCATAACTGCAGCACATGCGAATAGTGCTTTTATGAACTTCATATTACTTCCTTACTTCAAGTCGAATTGCACAGCTCTCCATACAAAGCAAAAACAATACCAACTTAAAAATAACAAACAAAAACAATGAGATAAAAATTGAGAATCAAAGGCGATATAACTGATAACAACAAAATGTAAAAAATATTGACACTAAATAAAACATTACAATAAACACGTTGCTTATTTGCGTTATACTTAACAACAGCATCAGTTCTTTTTTCATTATAACACTTCCCTTCGGAACTTCTAAAATGAAATTTTTCAGTGTTTTATTTACGATTATCATATCGCTCTCTATCGCGAGTTGTACGAGTCTACAAAAAAAGTCTGACTCCCTCCCACAGCAAAGCGGTACCTTGCTTTTGGCCCAACTTCAATATCAAAAAGTTGAAAGCAATGACGACGTTGAAGCTCTAATTCCGTCATTTTTGAGCAACGAGAGTGTCTCAAACGCAAGCGAACATACCGAAAACCTGTCACTTATTTCCGACCTTTTTTGGAATATTGTGCAAGAGAATAACCCGCGACATGGATTAGAGAAGTCGATTTCAGAGGGAGAGCATGACAAACTTCAACTAATCAAATGGTATCTAACGTACTTTCCATTGGAAAGAGCATCATTGCTAAACGACTCCAGTTTAGTCGACGATGAAAGCCGTTTACTTGTATTGATACTCTTAGGTGAAGACCCAACATCACTTTTTGAAGCAACCGCATTGGGCGAAACTGAATTAATCATTACACCATTAATTGAATCAACATCTGTGACACTTACTAATCAAAGCAGTGACGTGTTAACAGTAATAAAATACAGAAAGAAAGATGAACAAGAGTGGAAAGACGGCAATCCTCTTATTTATGAGCCGTTAACAGGGCAATTAACAGGCTCAATAGTATATTTGGAACCCGATACAAACTACGAATTACGCATTGAGACAATGAGTACCAGTTTGAATGGTATTGATTACGAAACCACTTTTCGTACGCGCCCAAACTCTCCTCCCATTGACCCAGATAATGTTCACCGATTAGAAGATATCTATAGTGGGGGCATTTTAGATATCGAAGCACTTGGCATTCAGGGTCGTGAAGGCGCTTGGGCAAAGATTGTAGGCTCTCCAGGTTCATTCATCAATGCTCCCATATCGGCTTCTCACGCGATTAACATTGGAAGTAACAGTTATATTTATTTTGAAAATATCACCGTAAGAGGTGGTACTCATGGCATCTTTAGTTATCGTGCTCATCATTTGTGGATTAACGGATGTGACGTAGCTAATTGGGGACGGATACCTGCCGAATATCGAAATGGAAGAGCGTATGCAAGTGCTAATGCAACTAGCCCAATGAATTATGACTCAGGTATGTATTTTAAAGAATCGGGCGTAATTGTTGTGGAAAATTGCTATGTACACAATCCCAACTACTCAGCTAATTCATGGGAACATGGTCATCCAAAGGGGCCAAATGCATTTTGGGCAAATGCAAATCACCCTAACCTCGAATACAAAGGACAGATTGTTATAAGGGACAATATTTTTTCCGGTTCAGACACCGTTCGTTTTAACGATGTGATAGAGGGAAGATCGAACGGAAGCATTAATGGTGGCTTCGTTAGGAACTCAGCGGTTTACAACAACATTCTTGCTTTCGCCAATGATGACATCATCGAAATAGATGGTGGGCAGTCTAACGTCCTGATTTACGACAATGATATCTCACATGGATATGCTGGAGTTTCAGCAATACCTGCCGTCATCGGGCCAAGCTACATTTTTAACAACACAATTCATGACTTAGGTGATGAACGTGGCAAAATGTGGACAGCTATAAAACTAGGCGGCCTTCATGCAAAGCCAATAGGCCAAGTAAATGTTTTCAATAATTCAATTATGGTCTACCGCAATGGTATTTCTGCCTCTAATTATCAAGGCGATGCTAGCTTCTGGGTTAATGCGCGCAACAATGTCATCGTAACTGACCTCAGCGCAAACATGGTTGGCTATAATGTTTATGATCCTAGCCAGTACGTAGAGTCCACTTACAAAGATAATGCCTTTCAAAACCTTACAAGAGGAACTGCCAAGTTAGAAATGCTGAGCTATGATGACGTTGATAGTTTATCTAATTTATCGCTTGAGCAGGCCATTGAACTTTATTCATCAACCAGCACTTATTCTATTTTGTTTGACACATATGTTCCGAACTTCACTAGGTTAAACAGCGATGGCGAAGTAATTTACAGAACACCTACAACAGTAAACAGTGTACAAAGAACATCGGCGCTTAAGGCTCCCAGCTTCGTTCCCGCGAAGGAAAGTCCATATTTAGATATTAGAAACTATAAGATATGGTCATATACAAAAGATCAAGACGTGGACGGACTTTACGAAATTAGCACTGATGGTACTGCGATAACACTGAAAGAGAACACATGGAAAAGGATAATTGGTAAGCCCTTTTTAGTTTCAGCTGACACGACCCTTGAATTTGAATACAAAGTCAACGGCTCGCCGGAAATAGTTGGACTAGGCTTTGACACCAACAATAGCTTTTGGGCTGGGCATTTACTGAACTTATTCGGACGCCAAAAGGTAGGGCAACCAATAGAAAACACCAAGGCTAAAAACGAGTTCAATACAGTTTCGTTAAAATTAAGTGACTATATAAAGCCCGGCAAGTATGAAACGCTCTTCATAGTCTTGGACAATGATGAAAAACTTGATGACGTTGAAGTAACGTTCAAGAATATCATTTTGACTGACTAGGAGATAAGCTCTATCCCCTAGTCTACATCACGTTAGTCGCTTCAGTTTATCGAACAAAGGGTCAAAATCTCGTTTTTTTACAAACAAAACATTGGAAATTTTGACCTTTTCCTTGATCATCAAAACTATGACGACACCAATAGCGGAAAATGTGTAGCTTACTGTGGATGCAATACCGGCTCCTATCCCACCGTATTTCGGTATCAATAGAAAATTAAGTACAACGTTAATCGTTACAGCTGCTCCCATAAGTTTAATTGTGAAATACGGATTTCCTTTTCCCGCGAAATAGGAATTAACTGACTTAAACACAGCAGCTAGTACTAAGCCTAGTGTTAACGAAACTAACATCGCAAATGCGTCACCGAACTCAACGCCGAAAACAGGCTTAATAAGATAGTAAGAAGCAATTAATAGCCCAACACTGGAAACAACAGTAATTAGCAATGTTAAACGTGTAGTCTTACAGAGTGTATCAACGATTTCACTGCCTTTAGAGTTTGCAGTTTTTGACATTAACACAACAAGAACAGCAGCGGGTAGCTGCCATAACAGCTCCCCTAGCTGAACAGCGACAGCATAGTTACCTACTTCCGATGGCGTTGAAAGCCAACTAAGTAATAGAACATCAATCTTGTAATTGGCTTGGATAAAAAACAATGCAACAGCATAAACAATACCAATACCAAACATTTCTCTAAACGTAGCGAAGTCTAAACTGAACGAAAATAAAGCCTTCTTTTTGAGATAAAATAACGCCTGTAAGAAGTTAAAAGCGGCTGCTAGAAGTGTCATCAGAACGGCAGTCAATACTGTTAATGCATCAAAAGCATAAAACACGGCAATACCTGCAACGTAAATAACTTTCTGAATCCACGTTGCTTTATTGAACTCTTTTATTTTTTCCTTTCCAAGAAAAACGCCTTTCAACGCATTTGTTGCAAGCGTGACTGGTAGAATAGCCGCTGCAATAAGCATCATTATTCGGCTGAATTCCTGCTCGCCAAATGCGAACATCAGCCAATAGCACATTGCGTAACCTACAATGCCGGCAATCATCATGTATGAGAACAAAGCGCCCATTATATGAGCATCTGGGGCCCTATTTTGCCCAAGATACAACACAGCAGCTTGTCGCATTCCACCTTCGGTTATCGCCACCAAAAGCTGAGGGTAGATCAGCAGCGCAGCCATCACGCCACGCCCGTCTGCACCTAGCGCTCTCGCAATAAAAATTGCGCTAATTAGGCCTACAAAGAGAACAAAAACTTTAGTAAAAAAAACAGAAGCAATGTCCTTGAACAGCGAAGCGCCACTTTTTTTTTGCGGCATTAGTCGATCACCATGTTGTCCGTAAACAGATGTGCCTGCATGATTTCACCAGACGGGAGAATATATCTCACTTCACAATCCATGTTGAACCCAGTTTGCGCCTTTACCGTATTTCTGGCCAACGCTATCAAATACAACACATCTTTACTTGAAGCCCCGCCTAAATTCACAATAAAGTTTGCATGCAATGGCGATAACTGAGCATTGCCTCTGCGACGCCCCTTTAATCCTGCCTTTTCAATAGCATAACCGGGAGGACCAACTACATCATACATTTGAGGATCAGAAAGAAACACTGAACCGCAGTTGGGCAGTTTCCTTGGGAATTTTTTCCGCCTGCTAGAAAGGATTCCTCTCATTGTATTTCGCACTTCACTCCTGTCATGAACATCGAGCTTTAGTGTAACTGCCGCCACTATTAAAGGTTTGCCCTGAAAAGGTGACTGTCTGTATGCATGGGTAATTTGATCAGCAGAAATAGTTGTTTGCTCACCCTTTTCGTCGAGAACAACAACACTTTTCACGTTCTCAAGAATGCCTCGACGTTGACTCCCTCCATTCATGTAGACCAATCCGCCGATTCGTCCTGGTATACCGCAAACGTGCTCAATGCCAGTTAAACCTTTACGATAAGTCCTATATGCGACCTCTGGCACCCAAGCTCCCGCTTCGCAGTAAACTTCATCGCCACTAAACTCTATCTTAGAAAGCGAATTACCCAGCTGTATTAACACGCCATCAAACCCATCGTCGTCAAACAGTAGGTTAGAACAGTCCCCAATGATAAGCCTTGCAACGTGTTTAAACTCACTGGTAATTCTTAATGCGTTTTGCAGTGAACTTATGGACTTAGGTGTAATGACAGCTTGAGCAAGCCCTCCAATCTTCCAATAACTCAGAGTACTTAGAGGTACGAGGTAATCAACCTCGTCCTCAAATTTATCGTTGAGCTTTGTAACAAGCTCATTAGGCAACGTCAGTTCCACACGCTGCTCCTATTCTTGAATTTCGATCGAAATACCTAACTGCGCAAGTTTACCCTCTAGGTTGTTGTAACCCCTGAGTGCCATTTCAACGTCGTTAACCACTGACTTGCCATTTGCACACAATGCAGCCATAACCAACGCCATACTTCCCCTTAAGTCAGTTGAAGTAACTTCACCCGGTATAAATGCTCCAGGACCTCGAGTGGTAATTTTTCCCTCTTCCGTTTCTACAACGGGCACATCAATCAATTTTTGTAACTCATCTGCGTAAGCAATGCGCTTAGGGTATCTATAATCGAAAATACGTGAATCTCCCTGCGCAATAATACCCAGTAAGGTATAAAAAGACTGCATGTCTGAAATGATGCCGGGGTGCGCACCACAAGCAAGTTCGAACGACTCAACCTGGCCATTTTTCAAGCAATCTGGTGAAAAATAGATGCTGTTTGAGTTACTTAGAAAGTCAATGCCCATTTTTTTGAGGTGTAACAACGGTACTTCCATTGACTCGAAAGGAACGTTGTTGATAAGCAAAGTGCCTTTCGATAGCACACCATAGACTAGCCAAGTCAGCGCCTCGATACGGTCGTACATAACGCTCTTTATCGTGCCTTTGAGATGGTCGACACCTTCTACGATGATGTTACTACTGCCGTTAACCTCAATATTGCTACCCATTCGCTGAAGAAAATCGATCAAGTCTTCAACTTCGGGAGTTATATACGCATTAATGATCTCTGTTCTACCTTTTGCCATAGCGGCACAAATGAGCGCGTTCTCTGTTCCCCCAACTGTTGAGATAGGAAATTTTATCTGGCCCCCAACAAAATGCTCGCCCTCAATATGGATGAAATCAGGCTCTTCGGTAACTTTGCAGCCCAACGCTTCCCATACCATAATATGCAGATCGTACCCTCTACTCCCTATTTTACAGCCACCTGGGTAAGGAATTTTTGCACTTCCCGAGCGTTTTATTTGTGCAGCAGCTAGCAAATAGGTTGTACGAATGGGGTAATCATAAACATCTAGCTCTTTGGAACTTATTGAGCCACCCTTTATTCGAAGCGTTTCAGCTTCATCATCAACGATAATTTCTGCACCTATATTTTGCAGAAAACGAATTTTGTGTTGGGCATCAACTAACTGAGTAGGAAAGTTTTGCAAAATAACTTCGCCATCAGATATGCACGCCGCAGCTAACAGACGAGTTGCTGAGTTTTTAGCACCACTTACATTAACTGTTCCTTGTGGAATTTTTCCACCTTCAATGATTGCTTTCATTTTAAATCCTTAACTAATTTTGATACCAATATTCAGAACGAGGGTGCAGACTTATTGTTTTTATTAATAATACTTTCAATAATTTGTTCTTTGCTAAGCTTAAAACCAACTGAACGAAGGAGTTTGAAACGCTTCTCCCCTGAGTCAGGCTTAAAGCGATAAGTCGTGTGGCTTGCTCTTCTTTACCCGCATAGAACAACTGTAGGCTTTTCGTTGCGCAAAAATTTCTGATCAAAGGAGAGTTTTTACGATACAAACCTGCTTGTGCACCATATTTGTCTACATAGTCAAATCCAAACGTTTGACGGTCGTGATAACACTGCCTGGCGAAAACAGACAAAAACCTTTGTAACACCAGCTTTTCAATGTTGGTTGCAATTCCGTCTTTAGTAAACAAACAACGTTGATAGTGCACTTCATCAAGAATCTTTCCTTTTGTAAGAGGTAACATTCTTAACCATAAGTCTCTATCTTGTGCAAACTTGAAGAAATGTCTGTACCCGCCTACTTGATCATAGAGCGACTTTCGATACATTACTTCTCCATGTCCGAAGGGATTCGAACCTTCAAGTACATCTTCTATTGTTATATCAGTTCGCGGGTAATGATAGGTTTGCTTGTTACCATCATTACTGCCACCAACAACAATATTTTCGTAGCGACAGCTTACAATCCCAAAGTCCGGATTCTCATCCAAAAAATTGGCTTGTGCACTGATTCTAGTTGCTAAAGAAAGATCTCCAGCCCCCTGAATCGCTATATATTCCCCACTGGCATGGTCGATAGCATTTCTCATGGCACCAACAAAACCCGTATTTTCTTGCTCAATGATAGTCAGCCTCGGGCACGCTAACTTTTCTAATTCTTTCTGAGTGTTTACATCCGAACTTCCGTCATTGACAACGATGACTTCATAGTCCTCATAATCTTGTTCTAGCAATGAACCAATGCACTGTTTAACAAATTCACTTCTGTTGTAATACGCTACGCATATAGAAACCTTAGGCATGCTTCTTCCTTAAATCGACATTGGCTTATTCGTTAGTTTTCTTCTTACCGCGTTCAAGAAAAAGTATGCGGTTGCTTTTAAACCGGCAAGCTGGATAGCGGTAACGATCCACTTTGCTTTTTGTTGCTTATGCTTTAGAGAAAATAAAATTTGCTCACAAATTCTTTTTCTAAACCAAAAATCACCGAGAAACTCCTTGTGCTTATTTGCAGAGCCCAAACGCTTCTGTATTTCATTTGGTTTCATTTTTCTCGCTTTTGCACCTATTCCATCCTCATTTTGAAATCGATACAAAAACATAGGAGTGTTAATATTTCTAAATTGCACACCCTTTTCAAAGAGCCTGACATACATATCCCAGTCTTGGCCATTGTTTAGGGTTTCGTCGAATTTCA
>CAYVST010000018.1:0-49933 GCA_964454185.1 uncultured Alteromonas sp. | reverse complement strand
CTTCCCCATGTGAGAGTAGGACACTGCCAGGTCCTAATTAAAGAAACCCGCCTTATGGCGGGTTTTTTGCTTTATATAGAAGCCACTGTATTTTTGTGTACAAAGGCTAAGAGAATTCAGTGAAGTTGAGACCACTCAGCTTTGCGCAGTAAACTAACTGCAAACCAGTTTTTCCTGGCAGCCATAGCGATACGGTACCACCTGACTCCATTCCGAACTCAGAAGTGAAACGTATTAGCGCCGATGGTAGTGTGGGGCTTCCCCATGTGAGAGTAGGACACTGCCAGGTCCCAATTCTAAAACAAAGAACCCAGCGAAAGCTGGGTTTTTTGCTTTAAACAAGGCACTAAAACAAATTTAGCTGTTGGTTTGTCAATTGTTCGAAGTTCGATCCAACCATTGGCAAAATACTGTCAGCGATTGGTTTGATTTGCTTCTCTATATAGTGTTCGTAATCGAGCATAGCGGTTACCGTGTCTGTTGTTTGCGGGCCTTTAACGGTAATCACATAGGGTATGACGGTTTTGTTCTGATATCGCAAAGGTTCACCGCGCTCTTCATACAAGGTATCAGCTAATCTTGCCGCTTTAACATGCGGTGGAATAGACTTGGTATACGATGTTAACGGCTTTCTCAGTCGCTTTTTGTAAATGAGCTGGTCATCTAATTTGCCCTGTCTGATATTAACTAATGTAGCCTTGATATATTCTTTAATTGGCTCGTTATTAAATACCTTTTGATAAAGTGTGTATTGAAACTGCTTTGCAAGTTCAGTCCAATCAGAACGAACATTCTCCAACCCCTTAAAAATAAGCGTGCTAGTTTCCTTTCCTTTTTTCATTTCGCTTTTCAGGCCTGCATAGCGTTTTTTACTGCCTAGAGATGAACCACGAATTGTCGGCATAAAGAACGTTGTGAAATGCGATTCAAACTCGATTTCTAAATGACACGTAATATTAAATCGAGATTGAAGAAGCTCGTGCCACTTTGCATTGATAATGTCTGCCAGATTTTTTCCTGTCTCTTTCGGCGTTCCAAACGCATTATTTCCTTCAACATGTACAAAGGTTGAATCTGTATCACCGTAGATAACGGTATATCCAAGTTCTTCAATCCAGCGCGCAGTAGTTTGCATAATTTCGTGGCCACGCAGGGTAATAGAGCTAGCAAGCCTAGGGTCGTAAAATGGGCATCCACCGCTACCTAACACGCCATAAAATGAGTTCATCAGGATCTTAATGGCTTGAGAGCGCGGTGCATCATGTTGTCTTTTGGCTTCATCGCGCTGCAACCAAAGGTTTTCAATTATGTCTGGCAGAAAATGGCTATCTCGACTGAAGACAGCGCCTTTAAACCCTTCAATGGCTGTCTCAGGTGACTTGAGCCCTTCAGCTAATCCCATTGGATCTATTTTAAACGTGCGTATTATTGAGGGGTACAGGCTCTTAAAGTCGAGTACTAGCACGTCTTTGTATAGCCCCGGTTTTGAATGCATTACGTAACCGCCTGGGCTGGCTAGGCCCCCATTTTCAGGCCTAACACCAGCGACATAGCTATTGCGATGTAGTTTAGGGAGATAAACATTTAAAAACGCGGCGACAGAACCGCCCGGACGACTTAAATCTAGCCCAGTTAATGTACCGCGCAATGCAAGAAAGTCTATGAACTGTGTCTTTTCTTGAATATCATTAACCAAGACCGTGTCTTTATAGTTGTAGTTAGCCAAAGAAATCGGATTGTTGTAATACAGATGCTTTATCGCTTCGAGCTTGTTTGAGTCCTGAATGAGCTTGTTTTCACCTAATAGAGATTCAGACACATAGTCCAAAGAAAAGGACTCAAATTGATATGTCATGGTTTTGAGTGATTCAATCCCATCTATCACTGCTCTGCCTGGCACATCCACCAGTGTTTGATCTTCCCATTCCCTTACCTGCGCTTCGCGTTGATGTCTTCCAATACTGAAAGTAATGTTGTTGAAGTTAGCGCGCCTGGCAATCACAGCCATATCGAATTGTTTAACATTCCAGCCTAAGATAACATCAGGATCGTAAGATGAGATTCGCTCGAAAAACGAATGAAGTAGCGTTTTTTCATTGTCTACTACTGTCAGCGTGTAAGCAGAGTTTGCGTCGTCTTGTACCACTTTATTTGCTAAAGAAGCAGGCTGTACAAGTATGACCTCACTGATACCATTGCCTGCCAAAGCCACGCTAAAAAGAGATTCATTCTCATCACATTCAATATCAATACTTAGCGTGGTGAATGTTGGTCGATACTGGCAAGGCCGGATCTGCGCATTTTCTATAATCAGGTTACCGTCTTTTGATGTGGTAATGTCTGGCACAAGAAATTCAATTGCACCATAGATAAAGCGCTCCATAAGGTATCGGTCAGCGACACGTATGTCTGCTTCGTATAGCGTCACACCTTCTTTCACTGCCAGTTGACGCAGCTTACGCATATGACTCTCTGTAGGCACTTTTATTGTTAAAACGGGCTTTTGATCTAAGGTTGAGAATCCATCGTCAAAAAAGAAAACGCTACCACGCAATTGAGCTAATGCACCAACAAGTTGCTCTTGCTCTTTCACTGTAACAAAGCAGGTTGGCTGCTGCGGATCTGAAATCAGCCTTACATAACCTGTGTTGGTTTTAACCCAAAGTTCTACAAACACTTTACCGTCTCGAGTAAATGTGCCTTTGCTTAATATAAATCCCTGTTCTAATGATGATTTTTGCATATCTAGCAATACTGTTTGAAGTAACAATTGGCGCGTTAAAAAGTTGTAGGTCCAGTATACCTTTTGTTGTCATCACCCGCTCCTATAGATCTCTATTCGACAGATACGTTTGTTTTTATTTCAGTGTCGCGATAGAAACATACGTGGTGATTTAGAAGAGTTAAATGGATAAGCACGATGGAATACCTATTTGATGAACAAGTAAAGCCGGGCAAGTTGATTGAAGTTGCAGATGGCGTGCTATGGCTTACGATGCCGCTTCCATTTGAGCTTGATCATATTAATCTTTATCTCATCCGTTCAGAGGAAGGATGGGTGGTCGTTGACACTGGGTTAGGCACATCTGGTACTAAAGCACTTTGGGACGAGATTTTTGAACAGCTTGACGGCCCTATATGCGGCGTCATTGTCACTCACCTTCATCCTGACCACATCGGGTTGGCAGGCTGGATTGCTGACCGATTTAATGTTCCATTTTACATGTCGCAAACTGAGTATTTTACAGCACGTGCATTTGGTGCGGGCCGAAATGGCGCATCAATTGACAGAGATATCCAATATTACCAGCGTGCAGGGCTCGAGGCTGAACTTATAGAGCAATTAACGGCAGGGGGAAATAAGGGGTATAGCAGTGTTGTTTCTCCTATTCCCATTAGCTACACGCGCTTAAAGCACAAAATGACACTATCGTTAGGTCAAGACGAGTGGGAAGTTATTGTAGGGCGAGGGCATTCTCCAGAGCACGTATGTTTATACAATAGCAAAAAGCGTGTGCTTATTTCGGGAGACCATATCTTACCAATAATCACCCCAAATATAGGGGCATATTCTACTGAGCCTGATGCGAGCACTTTGAACGACTATCTGACTACATTGCCACAATTTAAGTCACTACCGTTAGATACAATAGTCTTGCCAGCACATAAACTACCTTTTGTGGGGCTGCATCAGCGGGTAGATGAGTTAATTGAGCACCATAACGTTCACTTATCTGCATTGGTTGAAGCGTGCCAAACGCCGCAAACATTGGTGGCGCTTTTACCCGTTATGTTCAAACGCAAGTTATCGAGCCGAAATATGGTTTTTGCTGTTGCAGAGTGTATGTCGCATCTTAACTATTTGACTGAACACGGACAATTGACCAGGTACGAGAATGACAGTGGTGTTTATGAGTTTTCTGTTTTAAGCAAATAAAAAAAACCATTAAAAACGTCGGCTACTCTGTCTTTGCAGCATTAATTGGCAGAGTTATCTCGACTACCGTACCTTTGCCTTCCTTACTATTGATACTAATTTTACCACCGTGTTGCTCAACGGCAGTATAAGCAACAGAGAGGCCCAGCCCTTGTCCTTGACCCTCTGGCTTGGTGGTAAAAAAAGGCTCAAAGATTCGTTTCAGGTGTTCTTGATTAATGCCGTGGCCACTATCTAACACCTTTAACGTTGCGTTTTGCGCGTCTTCAGCTACTGATATTTTTACAAGCCCCCCAACTTCAGTGGCTTGCGCAGCGTTAAGAACGATATTCATCAGGGCTTGCTTTATTGGTCCTGGCAAACCAATGATGTTTACACTATCAGCGACGCAATCTAACTTGAATGTCGGCTTGGTAAATTGCGCGGAGATCAGTGACACAATTTGTTTGCAGATTGTAGTTAACTCAATTGATTGTTCGCCTTCTGTAGACTCAATAGAGAAATTCTTAAGGTTTTCTACAATCTCCTTCACTCTCATTAGGCCGTCTGTTGATTCAGTTATTAGGTCGCTAATGTCTTCTTTCACCATTGCATAGTGATTTGATTGATAAAGGGATGTGAACTGCTCTTTCAATTCACTGCTAAATTCATCGATATTTTGATATATGCCATCAGCAATACTAACAAGGTGTGACGCGTACTGAGACAGTGTTCCTAGGTTGGCATTAACGAACCCAATAGGATTATTAATTTCGTGTGCAATGCCAGCAGCGAGCTGTCCTGTTGACGCCATCTTTTCTGCCTGAATCAATTGGCTTTGTGCGGTGTCGAGCTTCTTTATCAGCTTTTTCTGTGCATAGTGCTCTTTCTTGAGTGCTTCTGACAACTTTTGCTGTGTGCGAAAATAGCTGGCTTGAGCGGTAACATCTTGCAAAAAAATACACGCCAAGTTTGATTTGGTAAGTGGGTCCTTAATAGGAATAATTTCCATATTTTGATACATTTGCGTTTCTTCACCAGTGATCGGGCGGGAGCTCTTAAAAGGGAAAATATGAGGGCGCTGTTCCCAGTAACTGAAACTCGGGTGTTGAAGCACAAAAACTGACTTTAGTCGTCGTTTTAAAAACTTTCCCTGTTCTTGAAAGAGGTCGGTAACGACGTTTTCTTGGTAGCTGCTTCTTAGATCGTGAGGCAAGCGATCCAAAAAAAAGTCGTTCATATAAACAATACGGAAGTCTTCGTTTATGACCGCTATCCCGACAGGTAGTTTACCCACCAGTTGTTCAAACATTATTCAAGTAACTCATCCAGCGTACTTTTTATTCTTGTTAACGATTCGTCGTCTAAACAGAACACTACTCTCATGCTAAATGAGGAAATTGCGATAGCAAAACGCACTTCCATAACAAGACTATGTTGCCACTTTAATTCGTCAAAATTTGTCTTGTCGGGTACGAAAAGGGTAGGCATATTTAGGTTTGTGGTCAGTTCTAATTGTTCTGATAAGCCAGCTAAGCAGGCACCTGCAAGAATGTTGCACAGCTCAAGAATGATCTCCTGTATATCTTCTTTAGAGAGCGGTTCGTCATAATCCATGAGTTCAGCAACTTCAGAAAGGCCCGAACGGGATAGCACAGACATAACTTCTCCGTGAATATCTCCCAGAAAAGACTGACGAGTATAAAATGCCCCTGAGGTCTCAAATAGAAGTCCATAAAGTTCGTTTGGCGTTACCGCTGAAATAGTTGGAATTGAGATATCAATTTTCGTTTCAATGAGCTGTGCCAGTGAGTTTGCAGCTTGACCCATCGAAATATTCAGTAATTCTTGAAGTGCATCTCTTTGCTCTTCATCTAAAGGCAACACAATACTCATAGATACCCCAATTCGAACAACGTCATAGCAAGCTCTTCTTTGTCAAGCGGCTTGCGTAGAAAGCGCTTAGCGCCTAGTGCCATTACAATTTTCTGTTTTTCTGGTTGAAAGTCAGCGCTAATAACAATCACATTAGGCTTACTTTCCTTGTTTTGTAAGTGTTCAAGTACGCCAACGCCATCAACTTCTGGCATCGTTAAATCGAGTAGTAGTAGTTCAAAGCCACGTTGAGACAGCGAGTCTATCGCTTCTTGCCCGTTGGTTGCTTCAGTAATGTCGTAGCTCAAATCCTCGGGCAGAGAACGAATTACGCTACGCCTGGATAATTTTGAATCATCAGCAACCAACACTGAAATGGACATGCACAACCTCCTTACATCACATTGTGATTTTTGTCATTGTCTTAAAGTATGTGCAACTTTGGCGTTACTGCAAATATCCTGTGAAAAATCTTGAACTAGAGACTCTAAATACCAAAGTGTAAAAGATGTGGTGCACAAGCCAATGCACTGGGAAGTGCTTGAAGGTAGAATGTCGTAGCTTGAATCACATCAATTGATTCAGGCTACGTTTGGCTATTGAAGTCGAAGTGGCGCTATGTATTTTGCATTTTTGCCATTTTATCTAGCGCGTAAGGGATGGTATCAACGTATCGCTGAACATCCGCAATTTTACCCATACTTACGCGAGACCAGTTGGTATACGTACGATATATTCCTCTTATCAGCACATCTTTTTCTGCCATTGCTTGTCTGAAATACTCAGCGTTACCCTCACCCAAGTTAACAAAAATAAAATTTGTGCTAGAGGGCAGCGCGGTTAAGCCATTTGTTTTAATAGCGTCCATTACCATTGATTTTGCCTCATAAATCTTCTCTTTAGAGAATGAGATGAAAGCATCGTCGTTGTAGCTCGCAATTGCAGCGGCTAGGCCTGCCTGATTAAGCGTGTAGCCACCCATTCCATATTGATTTATCCATTGTGTGTTTTCTTCTGATGCAATTAAGTAGCCCACACGCATGCCGGCAAGACCATAGATTTTAGAGAATGTTCGCGCGACGATAATATTGTGCCCCGCCTTAACGAGAGGGATCATGGAGTGTTTTGGCGGTTCATCGATAAGTTCGTTATAGGCTTCATCGACTAACACTAGGGCTTTTTTCGAAGCCTTTATACAGAACGCTCTTAGCTTTTCCGGGTCAAGAATTTTGCCCGTTGGATTATTTGGATTACAAATATGCACCATGGCAATGGTATCGTCGAGCGCAGCATAAATGGCGTCTAAATCGATATCGAGAGCTGCTGTGTTTGGTACGCGCACTATTTCAGGGGCGCCTTGCTTTTCGGGCGCTTTTGATGTGGTGTCCCAAAAAAGATCTGGCCCTAAAATTTTACCTTTGTTACTTGCTGCTAGCGCTGCATAAGACAATATTGGGCTTGATCCGGCGCTAAGTGAGATATTTGCTCGTGTAATGCCATGACGCTCAGCAATCATGTCGAGCAGGGTCATAGCGGCAGGGTATGCGTAGTAAGCTCCCCCTTCTGCTGATGCCTTTGCGATGGCTTTTAGTGCCAGCGGGCTCGGACCAAATGGGTTTTCATTTGCGTTTAGTTTTGCAACGCCGGGTTTAGGGCCAAATACAACGTTTTTAGGCAATGGTGAGGCACTAGCTGATGAAACGCCGATGAGTCCACTTGCGCCAATGGCGGTGGCGGCGACGGTTCCGCCTAAAAATAGGCGTCTTGAGCGATTATACGTCATGTGAGATTTCCTTTATTTCATTGTTTTGTGTGTCTACATGGCCTTGTAAAACATGGCGCTTGAGACAATGACCAAATAAACACCAAATAGGCGTTTGAGTTTCTTTTCACTAAAGTTGTGTGCCATTTTGGCGCCAATTGGCGCGGTAAATATGGCCCCTATGCTGATTGCAATAAGTGCTGGGACATTGATATAGCCAAGGGTTCCAACTGGTAGTGAGGCTGTGTCAGGATGTTTCATAAAGAGAAACCCTATTGCCCCGGGAAGACCAATAAGAAAGCCTACACCTGCTGCAGTGGCGACGGCTTGCTGAATAGACCGCTGGCACATCACCATGGTTATTACTGTTGGTGTGCCGCCTCCTATACCCAACAAGGCAGAAAAGCCACCTAAAATAAATGCCAGCGCGGCTTTGCCCAGCCCTGTGGGCATATCAAACACAAGTCCTGGACGGACAACAAATTCGGGGAATAAAAAATAGACTGAGTATAAAAGTACACCAGCGGCAAATACGACAGTAAGACCGTCTGCACTGGTGTTGTTTGCAATAAGCACACCTACTCCAACGCCCAGAACAAGCCAAATGCTCCAAGAGCGAAGAATGTCAAAATCTACAGCGCCCTTTGCGCGATGCGCCATTACTGAGCGCGCACTCGATACGACGATGGATGCGAGCGACGTACCTATGGCTACTTTGACGAGCGCTTCAGACGGCGGTGTAAAAAACGGGAAAACGGCAAGTAGCGCAGGCACCACGACAAAGCCTCCGCCATTACCAAATAGTCCTGCTGTTATCCCGGCTATTGCACCTGTAATACAAAGCGTCACTACAAACCACAGTAGCTCTATTTCCATTTAATTATTTCTCCGTTAAGCACATTGATGAACATAACTTTCCTTCAAAATGCAACGCACCGGCGACGAGCCGGTGCGTTGAGTTAGTTAGAATCTCGCCGCTAGACGTGTGTAGTAATAGCCACCTTGCCAGTCGACAATTGAGTCAGAACGATAGATTCGTCCGCAACAGGTTTCCCCCATGGTGCCTCTATCGGGATAGTTGTCGAACAGGTTTCTCACACCCACTGAAAGGGTTAAGTTCTCGCTAATGTTGTAGCTTCCTTCCATATCAAAAAGAAACTCAGAGCTAAAACTTTGGATAGTTTCAAGAGTGCTATTGTTAGCGTTTTCGTAACCGCTGAAGTAATTTAGACGTGCAACTAGCATCCAGTCTTCATATCGATGAATGGCAGATAAAACGCCTCGTACGTCAGGTGTGCCATTCTCAAAGTCGAATTGATCCTCGGCGTTGAAGAACTCGCTAGGGTCAGAATCAAATTCGTTGGTGTTGTAGTTGATTGAAGCGGTTAGGGTTGTCGCACCTAAGCTTGTTTCTACGTTATAGGTTGCAACAACATCAACACCTTCAGTTACCGTATCGAACGCGTTTTGAAAGAAGAATACCCCCCCAATTGATTCTGCACCCACGACGCCAGCACCAGCCAATGCGAGATAATTTTGATAGGCGCTGTAGCCAGATGCATCCGGGTCGGTGACCTCTGTGGTAGAGACATCAAGTGTTGAAACAGCGTTAACACGGTCCTCTAACTTGATATTGTAGTAGTCAATGGTGAGGGTCATATCACCATAGTTAGCAGTAAGGCCCAAGGTGAAATTGGTTGATTTTTCAGGCCCTAGCTCGTTTGCACCAAGCGCTTGAGCTACGTCACTACCAGCCGGGAAAAGGCCGGTTGCGACAGGAAAACCGTTGGGTAGTCGTGTTGAAACGTTTGTTGTTCCTTGTTGGCCAGGCGTTGGAGCCCTAAACCCAGTCCCGTAGGACGAACGTACCGCCACTTCATCAGTGATTTGATAAATGCCTGCAATTTTATAAACAAGTTCAGAGCCAAAATCAGAGTAATCTTCATAGCGAATAGCGCCTTGGGCAAAGATATTATCAGTAATGTCACCTGACACATCACCATAAATAGCGTAAGAATCTCGTGAATAGGTGTCAGAAAACTCGGGCGAATACCCTGGGAATCCATTTGAGCCCACGCCCACAACGGTATACACCGCATCGACACCTGCAAAACCGTCGTCTTCAATGCCATCGCCATCTGAATCGGCGGACGTGTAGTTGGCACAGTTTAACGATGAGCCATTTGCAATTACCCCTAAGCCAGCGGCTGTAGCAGTGAAGTCATCGTTACAGAACATCCAAGGATCTGATGTTGCATACGGGCCTGCAAAGTAAGAGTCTAACTCGCCCTCTTTAATTTCGTAACTCTCATCGAGATAACTTACGCCAAAGGCAAGCACGTAAGAGGATAAATCATAGGTGAAATCTGCCTGAAACTGGGTCTCCTCGTTGGTTAAATCACCAGGGTTAAATTCGGTTGGAGACAGGTTGCCCATTGAAGGGTTGATGGTGTTTTTCAATGTGTATGAAATTTCGTTTGAACCATATCGGCCACTTACGTCATACCCAAAGTCGCCGACAACGCCTTTAATACCGCCAACAAAGGAATAGTCAGTTACGTCGCCAAAAAAACGTGGCGTGAAACCACCTGGAAAGACTGATATTGGGTTGTATATCGAACCATCTTCAAGACGTATATCTTCAATGGTGCCATTGCCGGGGTAGCGATAGAAAAAAGAGCCGTCGCCTTCACTTTCAGAGTAATTTGCAAAAGCGTAGAGTTCAGCTTCCGAGGTCAGTGTGTACCCCGAATTAACAAAAATTCTTGTGCCACTTGAATTTGGTTGTCCCCATGGCTGAACTTGATCCGAGCCGTGTATTTCGTTGGCCATAGCTTCTGCTGCAGCGATGAACTCTTCAGATTGTTCATCTACACAGAACCAGCTTTCACAATACTGCTCACCCCTAAAGGTGGCTTCACTGTCGGCGTACTCAGCGGAAATACTCAGAAAGCCATCGGTACCTAATGCAAAACCTTTATTTGCCGTCACAGTGAGTTGATCGCCATCACCTTCGTAAAATGTCCCATAATCGGCAGTTATCGAACCGCCTTCACTGTTATTTTTTAACTGAAAGTTGATTACACCCGCAATAGCATCAGAACCATACTGAGCAGCGGCACCGTCGCGTAATACTTCAACACTTCCGATAGCGGCCGTGGGAATAGTCGCTATGTCAGGACCTTGCGTGCCTGACCCACCAATTTGAACTAAGGCTGCACGATGACGCCTTTTCGAGTTCACCAATACAAGTGTTTTGTCTGTAGGTAAACCTCGCAAAGTGGCCGGTCTCACAAACGTGCCACCATCAGAAATTGGCTGGCGCGCAAGGGAGTAGGAAGGTACCAAGGTCATCAGTACATTGTTCATGTCTGTGAACCCTACCGACTGCATATCTTCCGCGGTTAGTACGTCTACTGGTACAGGTGAGCTTGTTACAGAGCGGGGGGCACCGCGCGCACCAACGACAGCAATGCGCTCAAGATTACTGGTGTCTTGTTTACTTTCCTCATTATCCTCTTGAGGTTCTTGCGCCAATGCGAAATGCGATACGCTTATGATTGATAACGTAGTTAACGTGCGTGTTATTGCAGTATGAAGTTTCGTTTTTCTCATGTGTGTTCCTACTCGTGCTTAAACATTGCTTTTATGACGGGCTAGCGCTGAAATACACGCCCTTTTTTGGCACGCACAGGCACCACATTGATGCGAAATGCATCTTGTTGTTTTTGTTCGGTTACCTGTGAACAAGAATTAGGCTAAAAATTCTTTTGTGTTTCAGGAAGAAAGAAGAATATTTAGGGCTATAAGAAAAATATTGAACCATTGCTCAACACCTCTTAATTAGAGAGGTGCGGGCCTCGAAGGCTAAAAATAAGATTTTTTTACTCGCGTTTTATCAAGCACTTTTTACAATTTTGTCTCATATAACAAAATCGAATGGCATATTCATTGCTGTTGTTATTATTTGTAAATAAAGGTAATCGTTGCATAGTCGACACGTTTTAGGAGCGTGTTTAATCGGGGAGATGGAATGTGCACGCTAAACAGCTTCGCTATTTTATTGCTGCTGCGCAAAAGGGCAGTATTGCTGGGGCCGCTAGGGAGTTAGATATTGCACAGCCAGCAATCAGTCAACAACTCGCGAGCTTAGAACGTGAAACAAAGTCAACGTTGCTTGAGAGGAGTTTTTCTGGTGTTACGCTTACCCCAGCAGGTGAGCTTTTTCTTGAACATGCTGAAAAAATTATTGAACAAATAGAGCTGGCAAAGCGCGCTCTTGCGAACTTAAATGGCCAACAACAAAAAGTAATTAGAATTGGAATGTTACCCTCTATTGGTAATGTATTATCTCTTCCTCTTTTGAGCGAAGTTGCTCAGCATCACCGTCACTTCAAAATAGAAATTAGCACGGGACCGTCTTATACCATTAACGATTGGTTAGCTTCAAAACAGGTTGATATTGCACTGACTTATGAGCAAGCTCTAGACGAAAAATTTATGTCGGTTACGCCGCTCATTCAAGAAGAAATGCATCTTGTTTTTACGGCCTCAAGTACGCCTTTAATCTACTCTCACCTGAGACAAAGACAATCAATAAATTTTTGGGAAATGAGCGAGTTACCGTTACTGTCACCGGGTAAGAAAGACGCTTTAGGGCAGCTAATAGCACACTACGAAAAAGCCACGGGGGTCTCTTTAAAACACGACTTAGCCTATTCGGGGCAATTGATGACAGGGTTAAGACAAGTGATGCAAGGCGAAGGGGTAATGATTTTACCAACGTCTGCCATTTTTCACCTTGTCGAATCGGGGTTGGTGTCGACACTTAAAATAACTCAACCAGAAATGCATCGCAGCGTATTTGCTGCAATAAACAAACAGCTGAAAAATGATGAGCTAAAAAAGCAAGTAATTCATATTGTGCGTAAAGTTGTCGCACAAGAAAATGCATCTCAACACTGGTGTGGTACATTAGAGTTTGCTGCGTCTATGCTAAATACCCTTCACGAAAATAGATAATCCCAGACCGAATTGTGTATATGACTAGGTGGTCTGATGAGTGATATTCTAAACGCGAATACCTGATTCTTAATATATTGTTTTAGCTGCGGGTTAAAATTCTAAGTACAGGTAGACGCAATGATTTTTAAAAAAACAAAGGACAATGTTCGCGCTATTTTAGACCAAGCAATAGATGCAGTTATCAGCATCGATACCAGCAACAATGTTACTTACATGAACAGTGCGTCTGAAACACTTTTTGGGTACTCTGCATCAGAAGTTATTGGCAAAAATGTAAAAGTTTTAGTGCCAAAAGAGTTTGCCAAAAATCATGATACCTATGTGAACACGAATAGAGCCGGAGGGCCCGATAAAATAGTAGGCACATCCCGCGATATTCAAATTGA
Source organism: uncultured Alteromonas sp. (assembly GCA_964454185.1). Classification (GTDB taxonomy): domain Bacteria; phylum Pseudomonadota; class Gammaproteobacteria; order Enterobacterales; family Alteromonadaceae; genus Alteromonas. The sequence goes on along the minus strand of CAYVST010000018.1, from coordinate 36,969 downwards.
AACCAAATCAGGTGAGAAAAAGTGGTGTAGTTTGTCACTCTCTAAAGTCAAGCAAAGTGATGGCATTCATTACACCGCGTTTATCAAAGATATTACAAAACAAAAAGAAGCCCAAGACCGCATAGATCAAACGTTAGAACAGTGTATTGATGCAGTTGTAAGCATCGATGAAGCTAATTGCGTCACTTTTTTCAATAAAGCTGCAGAGGCGTTATGGGGCTATTCTCGTGAAGAAGTTATTAATAGAAACGTAAAGCTCTTGGTGCCTCAAGCACTTCAGCATAACCATGATCAACTCGTAAATAGAAATAGGGAAACGGGCCAAGACCGAATCGTTGGGACATCAAGAGACGTAAAAATCGAACGAAAAGATGGCAAGGTTATATGGGGGAATCTGTCGTTATCAAAAGTAACGATAGGCGGCAAGATTACTTACACTGCTTTTGTTAAAGACATCACCAAAGAAAAAGAGCAGCGAGATCAAATTGCTCTGCTTTCGCTTGTTGCAAACGAAACCGACAATTCAGTGATTATTTCAGATGAGCAGGGCCTAATACAATACGTAAACCCCGGTTTTTCAAAACTTACGGGTTATACGTCAGAAGAAGTTATCGGAAAAAAACCTGGCGCAGTCCTTCAAGGTGAACACACCTCAAAAGAGACCATAAAGCGTGTAAGGGAGAATCTTGACAATCGAACCCCGTTTTATGAAGAAATTCTGAATTACACAAAAAAGGGCGAACCTTATTGGATTAGTTTGGCCATTAATCCTGTCTTTGATTCCAAAGGTGAGTTGAAACAGTTCGTATCGATACAAGCCAACGTTGATAAAACGAAGAGGATCGCCCTAGAAAATGACGTTCGATTGGATGCCATCAGTAAGTCTAACATCGTAATGGAATTTGATATCAATGGTTACCTAACACTGATAAACCCGATGGGGTTGAAGGCGTTAGGCTATAGTAAAAGGGAACAAGTAAAAGAACAGTTGAAGCCTCTTTCTGAATACTTTTCTGATAGTGAATGGGAACAAATTGGAGCAGGTCAACATATTGGAAAACAGCTGTCTTTTCCTGCATCAAAAGACACCACGCAAATAGATGCCGCAGTGTCACCCGTTCAAGATGAAAACGGCAGATTAAGCAAAATTTTACTCTATGGTACAGATGTTTCTGAAAAAAATGCTCTACTTACTTCAACTCATGAAGCAATGTCACAAGTGTTGTCAAAAATAAGCACGATTATCGACACGATTAACAGTATTTCTAGTCAGACCAACTTACTCGCCTTAAATGCAGCTATTGAATCTGCCCGTGCTGGGGAAGCTGGTCGAGGTTTCGCAGTCGTTGCTGATGAAGTAAGAAGCTTGGCGTCGAGAACCACCGATTCTGCAGAGGAAATCGGGGGCTTGATCGAGGAAACAAAGAGCCATGTCGAACAGTTAAGCGGTTATATCCAACAGCCGTAAATGTGGAGTGTAGCTACATCGGCCAAAATACAGAGCTGCATGTTAACTCTCTATTTTTTAGTTGCCGATTAGAAATAGTTTCTTATAAGTATTTAATGCTTTGATTTTTAATTACTTTTTTACTAATTGAAATTTTCTATTGCTTGAATTCATTTAATTGACTGTAAATGTCGTTAGAGCCTGTCTATCTTTTTAAACGTAGAAGTAAACGAAATGTTAACGCTAGGGTTTGTTGCTTTTGCAGCAAACAACAATACGACAAAGACGGGAAAAGACTATGATTACAACTCGGTTTAAGAAAACCACGCTTTCAGCATTGGTTGCGTTTAGCTTAAGTGCCACTGGTGCTTTTGCTAGTGACCAAATGACCAAGCCTGCTGGCGCCAAAGGCACCGGAATGACGAAAGCGTTTCAAGCAAAAACCAATCAATTCTGGTGGCCCAATCAGCTCGACCTTTCTCCACTTCGCGATCATGACAGTCGCTCGAACCCCTTGGGTGACGACTTCAGTTACGCTAAAGCATTTTCTAAACTCGACTTGGATCAGGTTAAACAAGATGTAAATGACCTCTTAACTACGTCGCAAGATTGGTGGCCCGCAGATTTCGGTAACTATGGTCCTTTCTTTATTCGTCTTTCTTGGCACAGTGCGGGTACGTATAGAACGCTAGATGGTCGCGGTGGCGGCGATGGCGGCCAAATGCGATTCGATCCTCTCAATAGTTGGCCAGATAACGGCAACCTAGATAAGGCGCGCCGACTGCTTTGGCCAATTAAGCAAAAATACGGTGAAAGCTTATCTTGGGGCGACCTAATGATATTAGCTGGCACCGTTGGTATGGAAAATATGGGCTTTGATACCTATGGATTTGCGGGCGGTCGTACTGATGATTGGGAGCCTGACTTGGTTTACTGGGGACCAGAAGTTGAAATGCTGGCCAGTGATCGAGAGGAAAATAATGGCAAGTTGCAACGCCCGCTTGGTGCAACGCACATGGGCCTTATTTACGTAAACCCTGAAGGTCCAAAAGGTAAACCTGATCCCGTTGGCTCAGCAAAAAATATTCGGGTTGCATTCGGCCGAATGGCCATGAACGACGAAGAGACCGTCGCATTGATTGCAGGTGGACATACTTTCGGGAAAATGCACGGTGCACATAAACCTACAGACTGCCTTGAGGCAGAACCAGGTGGTGCAGGCCTTGAAGAGCAGGGTTTAGGTTGGAAGAATAACTGTGGAAAAGGCAATGCTGAAGATACTGTGACCAGTGGTCTAGAAGGTGCTTGGACACAGCTACCTACTAGATGGACTAGTTTGTACCTACAAAACCTACTAGGTTTCGAGTGGAAGCAGACTCGTAGCCCTGCTGGTGCAATTATCTGGATCCCTACTGACGAAGCTGCGCACACGTCTGTGCCTGATGCACACATAGAGGGTAAGAAGAACCCACCAGTGATGACAACGGCAGACTTGGCGCTTAAATACGACCCTGCATATCGCAAAATTGCTGAGCGTTTCTTAGCCGACCCTAAAGAATACCAAACCGCTTTTGCTAAAGCATGGTTTAAACTTACTCACCGTGACATGGGGCCGAAAGCGCGTTATTTAGGCAACGACGTACCCAAGGAAAACTTCATTTGGCAAGATCCGGTTCCAAAAGCTGACTACAAAACAATTTCTGAAAAAGACGTGAAGAAATTGAAGAAGGAGATCTTGGATACGGGGCTGTCGGTTCAGCAACTTGTTAAGACTGCTTGGGCGTCAGCGGCTAGCTTCAGAGCGTCTGATTATCGTGGTGGAGCAAACGGTGCTCGCCTTGCGCTTGAACCGCAAATGAGTTGGGAAGTAAACGAACCTGAAGCAGTGAAAGCTGTTATTGCAAAACTTAAAGAAGTGCAAGAAGAATACAATTCTCGCATGTTTTCTAAGAAAAAAGTGTCATTGGCCGACTTGATTGTTATTGGTGGTGCAGCAGCAATTGAAAAAGCAGCTTCTGACGCGGGAGTAAAGGTAACGGTACCAGTAGTACCTGGCAGAACTGACGCTACGCAAGAGCAAACAGATGTGAATTCATTCTCTTTGCTTGAGCCAACCGCAGATGCGTTTAGAAACTATTACAACGCAACTACAAGCTATCGTTCGCCGACAGATATGCTGGTGGATAAAGCAGACCAACTAAGTTTGACTGTACCTGAAATGACGGTGCTACTTGGCGGCTTACGTTCATTGGGAGCAAATGTCGACGGCGCAACGCACGGCGTGTTCACTGACAACGTGGGTACACTAAATAATGATTTCTTTGTGAAGCTACTCGATATGGGTATTAAGTGGAGAAAGACAGATAACCCAGCAGTATACGAAGGTGTAAATCGACAGACTGGAGAGGTTATGTATACGGGTACGCCTGTTGATTTAGTGTTCGGCTCGAACAGTGAACTTCGCGCAGTGGCTGAGGCATATGCATACGACAACGCGAAGCAACGCTTTGCAGAAGACTTTGTCGATGCATGGACCAAAGTAATGACGTTAGACCGTTTCGACTTACGTCACGATTTACATGCCGACTTATAGTATCGAGTAATACGCCATTATTTATATGACATAAAAACGGGGTGTATACCCCGTTTCTTATATGTATTACCACAATAACCTTACCAATTTTCGAACCATTTCTAGAACCTTCGCAAACCTCATCCACTTTAGGTACACTGAGAAATTGTTTTTATATGTAAGACGTGCAAAGCAATGTCAACAAGGCACGGGTTAAGGTTTAATTTCACATGGCGACACTACAACGCACGTTAGTGAATCTTGAAATGCTGTCAGAAGACGTCTCCCTTCTTGGTAGCGCAGAGCGTTATGCTGAGACGCATCTACGCTTGCTTCATAGTATTTTAAGTGTGCTCAATGAGCTAGAAACGTTGGTTACCCACGAAACAGAAAACGGTTTCCAGATGTTACTAAAAGGGTCGCTTTTCGAAGATAAGTTTGAAAGTAAGCGCATGGTCAACGTATATAAAAAGCTTGTTGAATATGTCATTACCTCGTGGGAAGCAACACAAAAAGCCAATTTAATCATTGCTGATAATTTTGATGAACGAGCTGATAAACGGCTTGAGCTTTTGCAAACTAAAGCGATAAAGGCAAAATCTCAGCTTAAAACTGTCGCAACGGCAATGGGTAAACTAGATTATGAAAAATTTACCCATTTATTTGGTTTATCGGCACAAGAATGGTTGTGGGATACGCTTCGCGCCAAGTTTTAGCTTAGCGCGATAGCAAAGACGTTAAGGGGTGGTATTCCGGATGCTTTGTTCGTTATTGCTCATACCCTTATCGTTGATGACTCTGACTTCACGTTGTGGGAACGGAATTTCGATGTCGTGCTCGCGCAGTGTTTCAAACACAATAAGCAACAAGTCTCCTCCTACGCGATTCTTCCCATCATCAACCCCTTCCATCCAAAACTCTACAAACATATTGACGCCAGAATCACCAAAACTGTCAATTTCACAATCAGGCAACTCTTCAAACGGAATGTCGTCGCCTGATATGACTTGTGGGTGGGTTGAAACCGCTGCTTTAATAATATCAACCATGGCGCGAATATCGGTTTTATACGCCACAGAAAAATCAATACGATAACGCTGTTTAACGTTTTTATGTGTCCAGTTAACCAAAGACGAGTTTATAAATTTCTCGTTAGGCACAAGAATATCTTTGCCGTCAAACGTTTCAAGCACCGCATAGCGCATTCTAAATTCCCTAACGATGCCTTTCTGCCCATCTTCAAGTTCAACGTAGTCGCCTACAGTAAGCGACTTATCAAGGAGAATGATAATGCCTGATATAAAGTTCGATGCTATAGACTGCAATCCTAAGCCTAAGCCAACGCCAACTGCGCCACCAAACACGGCAAGGGCCGTGAGATTGATACCCATAACATTAAGAAGTAAAAGAAAGACAACGCAGAAAAGTGCCACTTCAAAGAGTTTGGCAAAGACTTCTTTGGTGGATACATCAAGAGACTTATGATTGCGAATGATGTCTTGACCGATGGCGTTCGAGCTTCTTCCAAGCCAAAATAGCAATGCACCAAAGATAAGTACTCGTGTTACTCCATAGGCAGACACTTCTACATTGCCCACTGAAATAGCAATTGATTCAAGCGCCGATGTGATAAGAGGTAAAACGCCGATGAGATGTAAAAACAGAATAGGTAGCCCTATCCAACGCATAAAGGCAGCAATTGTGACGTTTTCGACAAAGCCGTAAATCAACGAATTAACAAATAGCATGAGGGCAGCCACCACGGCAATTTCCAGTAGCCAAGCGTCAAACTGAAACTGTGCCCCTAGCACGGTGGTAAGCTTTAATACGCTAATAGTAATGAGCGGAAACAAGGCTTCGCCAAGTTTGTACAGAAAACCGTGAAGTGAGTGTGCACCTTGCCTAGGCGCTTCGCGAGTAAATTTAAACGGCTTTTTAACTTGGCGTGCCAGCATAAAAGCAACGCCATAGATAACGGCCATGATGGCTAGTTGAATAACAAAGCTATCAGACATTACCGACGCTTTCACAAGCGCCAATTTCTCTTCTAGATGTAAAATTACACTATCGATGTTCATGTTTTTTCAATGCTCTCTTTCACACCCGCTAACGCTTGACGTGATGATATATAAAATTGTGCGCTTTTTATCCTGTAATTGTCATTTGGTAAAGCAATTTGTTATTTCGTTTTTCTTTGTGTCTTCATGTTCTCTTGCTAGTGCAAAAAGTATTTCAGTCTCAAACTTGCTAATTCTCATATTGTAGCAAACACTTAGCGCAGAGAAGGGAAGCTCGTCTATTGTTCCGCTATCATCATTTTGCTGTATGAATTTTGAACAAATTCCCGCCTGAATACGTAACATTAAATTAATGCAATTTTTCAACTGCGTTGCGCTGTCGTCTTTTGTTTGGTTGCAACATTAAACTGCCTACATTCGTTGGAGGTATCGAATGACAGATAAAAACGAGAGCATTAGCTTGTTAGTTAAACAGTGTGACAAGGAACCTATTCACCTTCTCGGACGAATACAGGCAACGGGTTTTCTGGTCGCCGTAGACTCCAACGGGGTTATTGCCTACGTTAGCGCAAATGCGGGTGATTATCTTGAGGTGGCGCCTCAACTATTATTGGGCACTCCCTTTTGGAGTCGCTTAGACCGAGAATTGGTTCACGCCATAAGAGGGGCACAGCAACAATCTGCAATCATCAATAAGGCCTGTCATCTCTACGACGTATCGATACCGAATTGCGAGGAAACCTTTGACGTTGCAGTGCATCAATCTGGCGCTTACGTTGTTGTTGAGTTCGAAGTAGCGCCACAAGCTAGTAAGCAAGACAACCTCGTTACAGCGTTAATGCAGCAAATATCGGGTATCGACAGTGTAAGCGAGCTAAGTGAAAGCCTTGTGGAAGGGGTCAGGTATGCCACAGGTTTTGACAGAGTGATGCTTTACCAATTTTTGGAAGATGGTTCGGGAGAGGTTGTTGCCGAAGCAACATCGCCGGATACTGAAACCTTCCTAGGGCTACGTTACCACGCGTCCGATATTCCAGCACAGGCGAGGCGCTTATATAAACAGTGTTTGATTCGGCATGTTGTTGATGTCAATGCCGACACACCTTCTATTCTTATGGCAGCTAAATCCATGGGAGATTTAGATTTATCACTGTCAAAATTACGCGCAGTGTCTCAGGTACATGTTCAGTACCTAAAGAATATGGGGGTTGGGGCATCCATGTCCATTTCTGTCATTATCAACGGCGAGTTGTGGGGGCTAATTGCCTGCCATCACAATTCAAGAAAACATCTTTCAGGTAGGCTGCTGTCGCAGTTAGAGCTCTTTGGTGAGATGTTTTCTTTAGAGCTATCACATAGATTGGTAAGTGAGAGAATAAAAATTAGTGAACGTGCAAATGGTGCGTTTACTCGTGTTCTAAGTAACCTGTCACTGGGAGGCTCATTAGCCAAAGCCATAGTTGACCAACTTTCTTTAATTCGAAGCTTAATTGATATTGATGGTATCGGATGTAGCTTTGGCGATGAATACACGCGAGCAGGTATCGCACTGAGTGAACGTAAAGTGAAAATGCTCACAGACTTTCTTTCTCAAAACCCCAATGAGGAGGTGTATCAGTTAGACAAATTAGTCACAGCTAATTCGGGATTCTCTAAAAGCGATGTCGCCGGTGTGTTGGCCATTAAAATATCATCATCGCCGATGGACTTTATTTTTCTGTTTAGAACGTCTGTGGTTCAGCACGTGGCGTGGGCGGGTAACCCCGAGAAACGTGTAGAACAAAGAGGGGATGAAGCCGTGTTAACGCCACGAGCCAGCTTTGAAAAATGGCTTGAAACTAATGAGGCCAATGCGAAACCTTGGACTGCATTAGATTTAGAACGCGCAAAATCCCTACGTTCTGGAGTAATGGAACTAACTATTCGCCACTTACATGAAAAAGAAGCGTTGCAAAGAGAAGCGAAAAAACGTTTGGAGCTTCTTATTAGCGAGCTTAACCATAGAGTGCGCAATATATTGAACCTGGTTAGTGCTATTGTGGGCCAAACCTCGCAAACAAAGAATGACGTTGACTCATTCGTGTCTTCGCTATCTTCGCGCATTTCAGCGTTGGCGCTAGGTCACGACCAGTTAACCCATGCTTCTTGGAACAGTCTTAGCTTTAAAACGCTGCTCATGAATGAGTTAAAAGCCTATATGGTCAAAGAATCTGCGTTTACAATTGAAGGCCCTTCTATAAAGCTCACGTCTTATGCTGTCACTCCCATTGTGCTTGTGTTTCATGAAATGATAACGAATGCGGCAAAATACGGTGCGCTTAGCGCTACAAGTAACGATGGACGCGTGTCCATAGTATGGCGTTTTGATGAAAATGGGGACATTGACATTCAATGGAAAGAGATGGGGGGGCCGCCGCTCAGCAGTATCGACAATGAAGGGTTTGGAATGACAATTATAAAATCTGTTATTCCACATGAACTCGGAGGTGATGTTACCTTGTCGCCTGGGCTAGACGGCTTGAGTGCAACGTTTGTAGTGCCAAGTAAGTATATTGAACTGAGTGATAACGACGCCGATGATAATGTAGCCAGTACTATCGATATTCCATCAAGGTCTTCAAATAATCAAAGTTCACAACATCGAGTGCGCGAAAATGCATTTATCGTTGAAGATAACCTGCTTATTTCACTAAATTTACAAAAGCTGCTGAAAAGCACTGGTTTTGAAAATATCGAGATATTTGGTGATTTGGGGTCGGTCAGAAAGGTTTTGGCTAAGCGCCCGCCACATGTTGTGTTTTTAGATGTGCACCTAGGAAACGAAAATACTATCCCCTTGGGCGTGGATTTAAAAAAAATGGGAATACCGTTTATTTTTATTACTGGATACGGCGCTTCACTGGAGTTACCAGACGAACTCATTGGCACGACGATACTGACAAAGCCCGTTGACGCACCGTTGCTTAATGAAGCTATCATTAGCATGGGGTTTGAGGAGGTATCGCCATGCCATCAATAAGTATTCCCAAAATCTTTGTCGTTGAAGATCAGATTGTTGAAGCGATGAACATTAGTAACCACATAAAAAATTTTGGCATGGAAGTCGCGGGCATTTCCGCTGACATAGCCAATGTGCTAGAGATACTTAAAAAAGTAAAAGTGGATTTAATCCTAATGGATATCAACCTTGGCAGCGGTAAATCTGGGGTGGAAGCCGCTCAAACGATAGTTGACAAATACGAAGTTCCCATTGTCTTTACTACCAGCTATAGCGATGATGAAACAATATCGAAAGCACTTTCAGTGTCTCCTTATGGTTATTTGATGAAGCCCTATAGTGAAATATCACTACAGACCACTATTCAAATAGCGCTCAAGCGAAAGCGTATAGAACACGACCTAGTAAGTTCAAACAAACGTTTTGCCATGGCGTCCAAAGTGGCGAAACTGGGCGTACTGGAAGTTGACGCAGAGTCTCGCTCGGTAGTCGTTAAAAGTGTCGATAATTTGTTCTCTTTTCCGAAATCGCTGCCGATGGATAATTTCCTTGAACTGTTCCCAGACGAGGAGGTTGTCAGCCTCACGCAAGCTATTAACGATAAAACCGACTTTTTATCTGTGCTTCAGTTGGACTTAAATGGGCATGAGACACAGTGGTTTCAGGTGGTGTTGTCAGACGTTACCTTGTCTAACAATGAAGTGCAAATAGGGGCGATACAAGACATTTCAGTGTTGCAAAATACCCAGTCTAATTTGGGTATTGCCAATAAAATTGTTAACGAAATACAAGAAGGCGTGTTGGTTTGTGATGAGAGCGGGAAAATTGTTAAGGCGAACAACGCACTGTGTGAAATGATGGACAAGGTTCTCCTTGATATTGTTTCTGCGCCGTTTGAATCGGTGCTCCCTAGAGCAAGAAAAGAAGACCCCCCAATTAATTATCTAAAAGACGGGCTAAGAACCGATTTAACCGTGGTAAATAAAAAAGGGGGGCGACGCCACCTTGTTATGTCGATGTCTTCATTTTCGACTACGTCAAAAAATAAGTTTTTTGTTGCCATATTTACGGATGTAACCGACCTAAAAGTCTCTGAGAATCAGCTTAAATACCTTGCGTTTACCGATGCACTAACAGGTGTTGGTAACAGAAATTATCTCAATCGCGTCGTTGAAAATTTCCAAGAGGCTAACAACAATTGCGCAATCATCTTTATAGATTTAGATGAGTTTAAATTGATTAACGATACCCATGGCCATGAGGTAGGTGATGAAATTTTGCGGGTATGCGCAAGCCGCTTTAAGTCAGTAGTGAGAGACTCAGACAGCGTAATTCGCTTCGGCGGTGATGAATTTGTGGTTGTTACAAGAACGAGCTGTCGCAAAGAGCTTAACCATATCACCTCGCGAATTAGTACGGTTTTTCAACGCGCTTTCAAGACCACTTCAGGGGCATTTCACATATCAGCCAGTATTGGTGTAGCAACAGCGACAAAAAACATGACCGCTACAGAGTTACTCAAAAACGCTGACATTGCCATGTATTCGGCTAAGCAATATGGCAAGAACAACACGGTTATTTTTAATGATAAATTGACCACAGACATAGAATACCGTTTGTTTATTCAGCAAGGATTGGGCGCCGCCATTGCCGAAAAGCACATTGTGGCTCACTTTCAACCCATTATAGGCTCTTGCGGCAATATTCTTGCGGTTGAGGCATTGGCTAGGTGGTATTTAACTGACGGCAACATAGTGCGGCCGGATAAATTTATTCCTATCGCGGAACGTACCAAACACATTCATGAACTGGGCCTTCTTATGCTACAAGAGGCCTGTGAAGCAATAGTAAAACTTACGCGCTGTGGTTTTTTAGATGTGCGCGTTAATTTGAACATGTCAGCAGTGCAGTTACAAAGTGATATGATTTGTAGCATGTTCGAAGAGCGCATTCACGCGCACAGTGTTGACCCCAAAAGAATTGTACTAGAGATAACCGAATCGACGCTACAAAGTGCAAAAGTACGAGAATCGGTAAGGCGCTTAAAAGCACTGGGGCTAACTATTTCCATTGATGACTTTGGCACCGGCTTTTCGTGTATATCCGAACTGGCTGAGGATACGTACGACGCCATTAAGATAGACCGTTCTTTATTACCGAGCTTTCCACTTCACGGAGAAGGGAGCAAGCGAAGGGCGCTTATTATCGAAAATGTGGTTGATATGTGCCGAGAGCTGTCCATGCCCTGTACCCTCGAAGGTTTGGAGACGGACGAACAAGTTACTTTTGCCAAAAATATTGGCGCAACAGCGATGCAGGGATACTTTTTTGCAAGGCCTATGAAACTCGATGATTTAATGGAATACCTGCAAACTGAATTTGCGGCGCCTATCGTTAGTATAACAAAATAGACAACAAATCGACTGTCTAAAAAATGTGCTGGTGTGGTTTGTGCTTTGATGGTAGACTCCGCGCCGCGTTGTGTAAGAGTAAATTTCATTCTTCCTTTATCGACAACTTATAAAGCGAGCTTGCATTGTGAGTTGTTGAGTCACTTGAGAATTTCTCCTCAAGCTATAATTTCACACGGTAAGTGCTATAGCGCTGACGCTACTTTTATTCGACAACACTATTTCAATATTGAGGTTTGGTGACGTATCACGCCTACCACGCCTGCTATCGCTATTCTAGGAGTTCCTTAATGTCATTTACCCAGCTTGGGCTTGCTGAACCGTTGCTAAAAGCCATAGAAAAACGAGGCTTTACTACGCCGTCACCTATTCAAGAAAAAGCCATTCCTGTAGTGCTTGAAGGGCGAGATGTGTTGGCAGCAGCTCAAACAGGCACGGGTAAAACTGCGGGCTTTGGACTTCCTATTCTGCAAAAGCTAATGCATTCAGACAAAGTGGCGGCCAATAATGTAAAAGCGTTAATCTTAACGCCAACACGCGAGCTAGCGGCGCAAGTTGAAGAGAGTATTCGCCATTTAGGGGAATTTCTCCCTCTTAAAACCGCATGCGTGTTCGGTGGGGTCGGAATTAATCCGCAAATGATGAAGCTGAGAAAGGGCGTTGATATCCTCATTGCAACGCCGGGGCGGTTGCTTGACTTGTACCAGCAAAATGCCGTTAAATTTTCGCAGCTAGAAATTTTAGTTTTAGATGAAGCCGATAGAATGTTGGATATGGGTTTTATCCATGACATAAAAAGAGTGCTTCGGCTATTACCAGAGAAAAGACAGAGTCTTTTGTTTTCCGCTACATTCTCGCCCGACATTACGGCGCTTGCGCAAACCATTACTCAAGATCCCGTGAGCATATCGACAACGCCTGCGAACACGACAGTTGATGCAGTACAGCAACATTTGGTGACTATCGATAAATCAAAGAAAACCACGGCCCTAATTTGCCTTATTAAGCAAAAAAAGTGGGAGCAGGTGTTGGTATTCAGCCGAACCAAGCACGGCGCTAACCGCATTGCGGAAAAGTTAACGCGCTCTAAAATTCCTAGCGCGGCTATTCATGGAAACAAAAGCCAAGGCGCTAGAACGAAAGCACTTGCTGATTTTAAAAAAGGCGACATAAAAGTGCTTGTAGCCACTGATATTGCGGCACGTGGTATTGATATCAGTGAGTTACCTATTGTGGTGAACTTGGATTTGCCTAACACGGCAGCAGATTATGTACATCGCATCGGAAGAACAGGCCGAGCAGGTGCAAGTGGTCAAGCATGGTCATTTGTGTGTGCAGAAGAGCTTCAAAATCTCAAAGATATCGAGACATTAATTCAAAAGCTTCTGCCAAGAGAAACGTTAGAAGGGTTTGAACCTCAGCAATCGGTTCCTGAAACGACATTGTCAAAACCTAAAAAGCCCAAAAAGCCTAAAAAAGCAAAAGTGCCGGGAAATACAGCTGCCAAAGGTCAATCAAACAGCAGCGCAGGAGCGAGCAAAGCGAACACTAAAGCACAGCGTTCAAAGCCCAAGCGACGAAATCACAATACGTCAACAAAGCGCGTTGAAAACACCAACAGAAATCCAAATAGAAGTGGTAATAAAAACAGCACAATGAAAGCTAATGCATCGCGCGCTACAGCACAGTAGCGCGTTATAGGGTTAATTGGATTCCCAGGAAAACGGGTGATAGTGTCGTAATGCCGGAGCAGCTTTGGCCGAAGCCTTACCGCTGCTGGCATTATCTAGCTGGCTTTCGGCGCGCTTCTCAAGGGTTTTTTGAAGTTCACTTCGATAACCCTTAGTTTCTTTCCACAAATCATAAAAACCTTCAGGCGTAATACCGTCAAGGTCACTTTGAAGTAGTGGCCCTAATTTGTCGTAAGCGTTCTGTAGCCTACTGGCTTGCTGTTTGTTGTATTCTGCTTCTTCTTTCCCTGCTTCCCATGCCGCGATAGATGCTTTTTCATCTTCAGTATAACGGGGAAATAACGAGAAATATTCAACGTAGTCAGATAAAGCAATGCTGTCAGCACGCCCCCACATGGCCATACTAGCGCGATTCATGAGGCTGCTTGTTGCCGGGTCGACTATCATAACGGTTGGCGTTGCATAGTAAATGGGATAGTCAAAGCGTTGAGTAATGTTCCTTCTATCTTCAAGCATTCCTACGTCTACAAAAACAGTCTCATAATGTGACATTAAAATAGGTTGCATTTCTTCGCTTTCAAAACGCTGCGCAAGGCCTGTGCTATCGTGACACCACTGTGCTCCTAATACGACGAGAAGAAGTTTGTCTTCATCTAATGCTCTTTGCTGGGCTTCAACAACGTCATTAAAAGCAGAAGGTGACGCTTCGTAGCGATACATAGCAGGTGATTCTGTGCTTGCGCAGCCGCTAAGTAAAGCCACTAGCGCTAATATTGTCGCCATAAATTGCAACGGGCTGCGCAAGTAATAAAGAGAAAACAGAGGTTTGCTAGTGGTTTTAAAGTCCATGTCTACTGCCAAAAAAGAGTGATAACAACTCTGCTTATCATACATAAAAAAGCGAAAATCACCATTTATAGGGGAACAGACAGCGAAATATGCGTGCCAGTGGGCGCGTTTTGCTCAATAATAAGTTCACTTTTAATAACGCGAGCGCGTTCGTGCATTGAAATAATTCCCATCGAAAAGTCGGCGGGCGAGTGGTAGTAGCTAGTCGTTAAATAAGAAGTAGGCATTCCTATCCCATTGTCAGAAATACTGAATATAGCATGGTGAGAATGATAGCTAACATTTATATCTAGCCGTGATGCATTAGCATGTTTTATCGTGTTGGTGACCGCTTCTTGCAGTATCCGATAGATGTGTATTTTCTGTGTATGGTCGAATGCAATAGGGGTTCCCTCAACATTCATTGCGTAGGCTATTTTTGATGAGTTAAGCGAAGAGATGATCTCTGAGCGCTGAAGCACGGTTTCAATAGGAAGGGCATCAATGCCAGCAGGGCGAAGCTCGCCAAGGCTTTTTTTCATTGCAAAATAAAGGCTATCTATCTTATCAGAGAGCACTCTCGGTAAATCTTCTTTCGATTGCAGCGACAGTTGTAGTTTTAAATCGACAATACGATGGCCAAAATCGTCGTGTAAGTCTCGTGAGAGCTTTCTTCTTTCCTCTTCCTGCACTGACACCAGCTTAGCGGTAACGGCGCGGGTATCGCTAACCGCTTTATTGAGCTGAATATTTTTCTCGCGAATTTGTGCGTTCGACTTTGCAAGGTTTAGTGCCATTGCTTTTGCTTGTGTCACAGAAGCGCCAAGTATTAGGCAACCAATACACAATGCAATAATGTAAAACTGATGTTCGAGCGGGTTGAGTGATGTCTGAGTGGACACAGTAAACGCCGATACGCCAATCAGCAGACAAGACAGCGAACTGCCATAAATACCAAATCGATATGCTAGATAAAGCGCAGGAAGCACAGCAATGTACTTAAGCTGATAGCTCAAATTGATTCCATTTTGGTAAGCATAAGCGCTTGCCACTAGTATGCCTAACCACCCAGCTACAATATAAAACAACTCAGTACTGTTTTGTTGTAGGAATTGCCTAGTGTAAAGCGTGATTAAAAAAGGCAACAGCACGATAATGCCTACGAAATCTCCCAAAGAGAATTCAAACAATGTAGCCAAAAATGGAACCAGTCCCATTTCTGATTCGATGGCGCGCCGTCCAAGAAACATAAAGCCCAGTGATATACTTAGAATCATTGAAAAACTTAGTAATGACAGCGTATTTGGTACATTGTCGAAGTAGGGGCTTTGATAGTATTTTCGAAACGAATAAATTGCAGAACATAAGAGCAGCGGCGTAATGAGCAAATGTACGAGATACCAGTGAATACTGCCACTCAAAAAAGCACTGTTATCTAGTAGGCCTCCTGGATGAAAGAGCAGTAAGTGCGTTAATTTTTCGCCAATAAGCAGTGCAGGCCAACTTCTAACGGGTAACAGTAAAAATGCGCCCAATCTTACGCCCGCAGGTAAGTACCAACTTACGGTATCTGCTATTGTTTCAAAGCTACTGCTAACAAGCCATACCCCATGAAAGCAAAAGGAGTAGAGAAGGCCGAAAATAATGTATCGAGGTGAAAAAAAAGAGTGGGAGTTACTTGTGTGTATAGCGTTGTTCGCCTGTTGAGTGTTATTCATTACATCCAAAAAAGAATAATAGTCAAATGAAATGGCGTGCTGCTTTATTGAGAGTTAGCGTCTTCGTTTATAAAGTCGGCTAAGTCTAGCATGCCGTTCTCTAGCGCAATCTTCAGCAAGCCAAATTGAGATGTGGTGTTGAGTTTGTGATAAATATTCGTTCTATGAACCATAACGGTCTTAGGTGCTGTATCTATGCGATAGGCAATTTCTTTGGGCTGAAGCCCTCTTGCCAATAAAATAAAAACCTCTTTTTCTCTTTCAGTAAGTTGTTCAATGCCTTGCTTTTCACCGAACTCAAGTTTGTTACTAATATCTGAACTAAGGTAGTTTTCATCGCGCTCAAGTGCTTCTAGTGCATCCATCAACTCTTTTGTTGCCGCCGTCTTTGTCACATAGCCATCGGCACCAAGTTCTAATGCTTTAGTAATATATGCGAGATGATCATACATACTCAACATTAAGCACTTAACATGTGGTGCATGTCGTTTGATCTCCACCAAGACATCAAAGCCAGACTCGTTTGCTAAAGAAATGTCTAGCACCACAACGTCAATATCGTCGAGCAAAGAATAAGAAGGGAGCTCATCAAGAGCGCCAATTGAGTATTTAACGTGCCACCCGTACTCTTGTCCAATCAACGCAGCTATTCCATCTCTTACTACTTCATGATCGTCAATTAATACTATTTCCATATACTTATACACGGGCTCCAATTATCGCGTAAGTGTATGACTAAAGCGGTTTGTGTTAAATAAGCCAAAGGCTTAGAGGGAACTGTTTGCACACAAAAAAGCCAGCCTATCCATAGGCTGGCAATTACATCAAAGGTCGCTGCGTAAATACGCAGCTATCACACGATTAAAGATTAACGGTTACTGGTGCTGAACAAGCCGATGTTTCATCACACACCATATAAGTGTATGAACCTGGCTGCACACCGCGACTTCTATCACGATAGCGACCGGTATTACTCACTTCTTCAAGCAATTCTCCATTACGATAAATCATAACAGTGTCTGCAAAAGAACCGCTGTATGACAAGTCAACGCGAAGTGAACCAAAGCGAGACAGCATTGCGCGGTCTATTTCAGCCACAATGTTACTGTCAGATACAGATACCGTTTGCGAAACAGTACTTGTTTGTCCTTCTGCGTCAGTCACCATCAAGGTTACGTCATATGCCCCAGTTGCAGCGTAAACATGGGTTGGATTTTCATCGGTTGATACATTTCCATCGCCGAAGTCCCAGCTGTAGCTAACAATATCGCCGTTAACGTCGCTACTTTCATTCGTGAAGTTCACGGTAAGTCCAGCAACCTCATATTGGAAAGCGGCGTTTGGTGGCGTTGGACCAACTTCGCCAATGCCCGTGATAACCACATTCCAGTTGTTGACTGTGCCATTATCACCGTTAAACGTATCTAGCACATTTAGCGTCCAATCGCCCGTCGCAATCTCACCATTAAATGCGTCAGTGTTATACGACTCTACAATGTCATCAGTTGCACCGCCTTGGTTCTGACGAAGAACCGTGGTAGTGCCTTGAGGAGATGTAAGAGAAATAACGATATCACCGCTGTAAGTGTGCGTAATGTCAACGGATGCTTCCATACCAAATACAGTAATGTCATCAGGAACATTGATAACCAAGTCTACACCAACATCATCTGGATCATCTTCGTTAGGCAATGTAGGTACCGCTTCACCTGAATAGTTGTATGGGAAATTGTTCAAACCAACGGGATAAACGTATAAGTTTGCCGTTTTAGACTTCTCAATATCACCACTCACACCATTGACTGTAAAGCTATAAGGCCCCCAAGGTGTATCTTCCGTTGTGGTAACGGTAAGCGTTACGGTATCCCCTGGCATTGCAGAAGTTGCGCTTAGTGCTGCAAGGTCACTTGGTTCGGCTAGTGATAGTGTTACTTCTTCCTCATAACCTGCGATTGAGCCCACAGCAATATCAAACGAATACGTTTCGCCAGCTGTTATTTCCGCAGAACCTGGTGTGATGCCAAGTTTGAATCCAGGTGTTGGATCTGCTTCTTCTAGCGCGTTTAAAACGTTTAGTCGATTTCCTGAGGCCGTGCGACCCTCTGCCCATAAGCTTGTTTCACCAGTAACCATGAGCAACTCTTTCATCTCTGACGGCGTTAGCTCAGGGTTCAATGACCATACCAATGCAGCAGCACCAGCAACGTGTGGTGTTGCCATTGATGTGCCAGAGAATGCGGCGTAGCCATTTCCTGGTACTGTTGAAAGAATAGCTGTACCAGGTGCTGCTAAATCAACGGTTTCAACACCATATGAATACCCACTATCGCCATCGTTTCGCGTGATACTTGCAACAGCCAGTACGCTGTTAGTTGAGGTCTGATAGTTAGAAGGGTAGTTATCTACATTGTCGTTGTTTGAACCAGAGTTACCTGCAGCAGCAACGAACAAGATACCTGCTTGGCCTGATGCTTCTATTGCTGTTTCAAGGGCTTCACTGTAGCCGCCGCCACCCCAACTATTATTGGTTGCTTTTACGTTAACGCCACGGTTAACTTTCAAGTCAGTGAAGTAATCAATACATTCAATTGCACCTGCTGTAGACCCCGTGCCGTCAGCGCCTAAGAATTTACATGCTGCAATTGATACGTCATGGTTAACACCAACAACACCAATACCGTTGCCGCCAACTGCACCAATTGTGCCCGCTACGTGAGTACCGTGTGAATCGTCGTCCATTGGGTCAGTGTCGGCATTTGCAGTATCGATACCGTATACGTCGTCAATATAGCCGTTACCGTCATCATCAACGCCATTGCCAGCTATTTCGCCTGGGTTAACCCACGCGTTGTCCGCTAAGTCTTCATGATTGTAATCAACACCAGTATCGATAACACCGATAACCACGTCGCTGTCGCCTGTTGTTATATCCCATGCTTCAGGTGCATCAATATCAACATCATCGGTACCCCCAGCTTGACCAGTGTTGTTCAAGCCCCATAAGTCACCGTATGACGGATCATTAGGAATAAGTGCTTTGCGATAAAGGTAGTTAGGCTCTGCAATTTTAACCGATGGGTTACGACTTAAAATCTCAATGGCATCTTTCACCGATTTGCCACTAAGCTGAAGCTTGGCAATTCGGCCGTCTAGAATATTGGAAAAACGGTCATCAATCTCGTCGCGGTTAAGGTCGCTTATTTGAGCACCAACAGATGAGCGTGCACGAGCCTTCGCTTCTCTACTAACGTTCTCTTTATAAACGACAATGACGCTGTCATCAAAAATCTCGGCTTTTGATGCATGCGCGTTACCCGCAGCTAGCAGTGGTAATAGCGCAACAGATAACGCAGAAAGACCTGTTTTAAGAGGCTTTGTTTTCATATTTGGATTCCATAATTAGAACAATGAGTACAATTACGAAACCTTCTCGGTCGGTCTGATATAACTAACGGTTAGAACTTATAACTCAATTAAAAATCAGCGCCAGCGATTCAGCTAAAAATACAACTAATCGATGAGGTATTTGTTATTTTACATCTCAAACTAGTACTAATTTATTAAGACCACAGCGCGCCAATGTGGTCATACCTTTTATTTTTTAATGTGTTCGTTTTTTAGTCAAAAGTAGTACTTAGGTACGACTAAATATCGATAAGCTGCTGATTTCCTGTCGAGAAGCGATAACACGTTCGTCATAAATACAACTTAATGGTGATGGATTCCATCGTCCAGAAAGAGTGTTATAGACGTGTCACCTTTGTTGTTACTCAAGGAAGTCGTCGCTCACATGGACAAGAAGTTTGCTTCAAAAATATGCCGGTTAATATCGCTCTGCCGAGTAAGTTCTCTCGCAGATTACGCAGTATTTCTAGGCATAATCACTAGTGCTGCAAGTCTATCTGTCCAGGCACAAAGTCCTGACCTATCAACAAGTACAGACATGGTGGAATCTTCTCTTTCAATGAGTCTGAACGCCCGAGCAATTGCTGTCGAAAATGAAACGGTCTTCATTTCTATCAGTCAGTTTGGGCTGAATAACATAACTAACATAATTCAAAGCGGTAACGCCTCAAATCTTTCTCAGGTTGTGCAAGTTGGCAGTAATAACGGCGCGAACATCATGCAATATGGTGAAGGCAATGTTGTGAACTTGGTACAACAAAACGATAACAACTACTTTGAAATTGTTCAGGATGGATTTGATAACGTTGCTAATGTTAATCAATTGGGTGAACAGGCCTTTTCTGTTTACCAAATAGGGAACGAGATGGTGGTCAACATCACACAATATCAACAATGATGTGATTACCATGGGGAGACATCAAGTGAAAATGAAAAAAACAAAAATAGCGAGCGCATTGCTCCTTGCGGCAGCCGCAGGATGGGCATCTGCACAAGAAGTACCAAATACCAAGAATATAGAGTTGAATGCGTCAGTCGATTTTGTAGCCGCTGGCGAAGGCAATAGCATATCGCTGACTCAGACTGCACCCGTAGGCAGTGATGTAGGTAACGAGTCAATTTTGAGCCAAGAGGGCGATCAAAATGCGATGGTTGTAAATGTGATGGGTGATGCCAACGAAGTGATGGTGTCACAAATGCAGACGGGCAACTCTTTCCTTGCTGACGTTACAGGTAGCGGAAACTTTATCGAAACTGAGCAAGACAGTGTTCAAAGTGCAGCAGAGTTCGTTGTAGACGGTGATGATAATGCGTTGTCATTGACACAGCTGGGTGATGGCGGCCCACTCGGTTTTATTTTCAACCGTTCAATTAATGCGGTAACGGGTAGCGGTAACACCATGACAATCTACCAAGATGATGGTGGTAACTGGGCCAATAACAGTATTGAGGGTGATGATAACAGCATCTCTGTTGAGCAAGTTGGTGAGTGGCATGAGTCATATGTTCGTGAGTTAACTGGCGACTTAAATGAAATAGAGATTGTTCAGGATGGTTATTACAATGTGGCTGATTTAGCCTCTGTAATCGGTACTGAAAACGAAATCGAGATCGACCAAAATGGCGACCAAAATGCGGTAAATTGGAGCTTGGTTGGTGACAGTAATCAGATTGAGTTTGAACAAGATGGTAATTCGAACGAAATTACAACGGGTGTCTTTGAAGGGTCGAGCAATGAAGTAAACGTTGACCAAATTGGAGACTTAAACCTTGCGACCATCGAAACTATCAACGGTGTTTCTAATTCGTTTGAAATTAACCAAGTAGGTGACGAAAACGTTGCTTACGCAGGTGTTATTGGTTTGTTTAATGAATTTGAACTTACTCAGGTGGGTAGCAACAACGAAATCAGTACAGTTAATTTCAACGGTGTATTTAACACGGTAGAAATTGAGCAGTCTGGCGATGGAAACTTAGCGCTTGCACAAGCGGGCATTGGTGAAAGTACTAATGTGGCTGATGGAAACGCGATTGAAATGTCGCAAGACGGTATTGAAAATACAGCTTCTGTTGAATTAGCAAGTGATATGACAACTGACTTCAACTCAATCAATGTTGAGCAAAGCGGTGACCTTAACTTACTAGACCTGTTAGTTAATGGCGAAGAGAACACAATTAACATCATGCAAGAAGGCGCAGGTAACTGGGTTACGAGTGATGCAGGTGGACAATTTGCGATTAGCGGTAGTTCAAATACATTCGAGGTTACTCAAATGGGTAACGATAACCTTGTAACGGGCAGCATCTCAGGCAATGGCGGCACAATCAGTGTTACACAGGTAGGTGACTACAACGTTGCAACTGTTGTTCAAATGTAAAGTTGTATTGGCCGAGATATCTCGGCCTATTTTTATTGTAATGAAGTTAATTTCCCTTTGTGTTGCGTGCGTTTCTATAGCGTACGCTTTTTTTCCCACTTCATATGCTGACGAAATTCGGCTTGGCGGATTGTTGCTTGACACTAGTATTAGCCGTCAAGGACATGAGTTTGCCTCAAGAATTGGTCAATACTGGCGAGAAGTGCCAGACAGCTCGGGTAAAAATCTGATAGTGAAAGAAATTATTGTGCCGCAAGCGGGCACTTTACTCTCTGTTATCTATGACAATAAAGTGGTGTATCAAACATACATGGGAAGAAGGCAAGTACCAATCGATGAAAAAGTACAACAAGCGATTGTTTTGGTGCTTGATGCAGTCGCAAATGCAAATGTGGAAAGCCGAAGTCCAGATTTAGCAGGGGATGAATTCTAATGAAAAAAATGATTTACGCGGCAGGCGTGTTGCTTGGCAGTGCAGTACTATCGCCAATGGCTTATGCAACAGAATTGGTCTACGAACCAATAAACCCGTCATTTGGTGGAAATCCACTAAATGGTGCGTTTCTATTAAGCAAAGCCAATTCACAAAATGCGCACTCAGCACCGATAAATGAAAGAACCTATGATGAAAGGCTGCAGGAGTCGCTGGAGCGTGCGTACATTAACCGCATAGTACGAGAAATTACTGATTTAGCATTTGGCGAGCAAGAGCTAGACGATGATGGTAATCCTATTCCCAGTATATTTGACCAAGACAGCCTGTTTGTAAGTGGAGACTTTCAAGTAGAGTTAATTACTAGCAACCCAGACAGCATCATTGTGAACATTACTAACTTGTTGACCGGTGAAGTGACGGTTGTTGAAATTCCGAGGTTCGGGTAGGGATGCGCATGAGAAGTACTGCAATAATTGTTTTTGCATTGATAATGTCCGGATGCCAAGCAATCAAAAATACTCTGCCGCCAGATGTCACTGCTGCGGCTATCATCAAAGACAGTGAAACGCTTTCAGAAGTCAAAAGCTTACCCAAACCTATGGGGCAAATACCGGTATCTGTTTATGCCTTTCGCGATCAAACTGGGCAGTATAAGCCCAGCTCTGGAGCAAGCTCATTCTCAACAGCTGTTACACAAGGTGCTACGTCAATCTTGGTCCAAACGCTGAGTGAAACGTCATGGTTTTTACCGGTAGAAAGAGAAGGCCTACAAAACGTACTAACTGAACGAAAAATTATTCGCGCTGACGACAAAAACAGCGCTGAACTGCCGCCATTAACCACTGCCCGCATCATTATTGAAGGCGGTATTATCAGTTACGATACCAATATCAGAACCGGTGGTGCAGGTGTTGAATACTTTGGAATTGGTGCCAGTGAATTGTTCAGGGAAGACCTCATATCAATTTATATGCGGGCTGTTGATGTTAGAACTGGCCAGATTCTTGTGTCAGTAAGCACGTCCAAAAAGGTTCTCAGTCAAGAGGTGCGCGCAGGCTTGTTTAGGTATGTTTCACTTAAACGCCTACTTGAGGCCGAATCTGGATATACCACAAATGAACCTATGTTTGAGTGTGTAAAACAGAGTATTGAGAAGGCTGTAGCTGAACTGGTTTTACAGGGCATGGAAAAGGGGGTTTGGCGGGCGAAAGCGTAATTGTACCGAAGCCATGTCAAAGAAACGCCATTCTAATGAGTAGAGTGGCGTTTTAGATTGGGGGTTAGTAGTTGACCGACTGGCTTTGAGTAAACTGGTTATCAAACCATTTAATGAGTTCTACACGATTTCGGCAGTCAGTTTTACGGAAAATACTGTAGACATGAGTCTTCACGGTATTAACGCTAATGTGGAAGTTATCCGCAATCTCCTGATTTTGCGCCCCTTCAGCAATTTTTCTTGTAATCGCCATTTCTCTTTTCGTTAGCACAGATGCAGTTACCTGAAGAGGAGATACTGTTTTAGTTTTTGCTGCTAGATTAGCGTCGATGTATCGGCTCATGATGGCTCGGCTGAACCATTTGTTTCCCGCCTGAACTTGCTGAACGCCTCTCACGATAAGTTCTAAGCTGTCTTCGGTATGAAATATACCGTTTATTCCCTTTTGCAAAGCATCGAAATGAAAGTCGATATTGTCTTCCGGTGCGTTAAATATCACTTTATTGAGATCTGGGTAATCGTTGACGACAGGAAGATTTAACATGGCCTGAGGGTTACAATAATCTGCGTCTATGAAAAAGATATGTGTGCTTTTAAGTACGCTTCTCGGTGGATGTATCGCCCCTGTTGTTAGGGCAAAACCACATGACGGGAGTATTGCAAGAAATCGCTCATACATGCCTTTGTTTTTGACGCTGTCAGCATGATTATTTCTTGTAAGGACAAACGCTTGTTGTGACATGAAAACTCCTTTTTCTATCGGACCACCTTACGAGCATAACAGACGCTTTACAATAGCTTCATGGTCTTACTTGATGTGTCAAAGCGTAACAAAATGTAACAAGAATCATTGGACGCTTTGTGTTTATTTGGCATTAAATATAAGTAAGTTATCTGCGCAAAATACCTTCGACCTCTTTGTTAAAAATGTGATTAGTGTATAGTTCGTCACCAATGTCAATTTCCACCAGTACCACAGAGAGAACCATGACCGTAAACGTTGACACACAGTCTTTGATTACATCGATGCGCGATGTAGTAGGGCAAGCCTATTTGTTAACTGAACAGGCGAAAAAACAGCCTTACTGCAAAGGTTTTCGCTTTGGTGCGGGCGAGGCCCTCGCGGTTGTTCGTCCTGGCTCGCTTGTGGAAATTTGGCGCGTGCTTAAGTTGTGTGTTGAAGCGGATGTGGCGGTAATCATGCAAGCAGCGAACACTGGCCTTACGGGTGGTTCAACCCCTGATGGTAAAGACTACGATCGCCCGCTTGTCATTATCAGCACCATGCGTATTGACGATATTCAACTGGTGGACGATGGCAAGCAGATAGTTGGTTTAGCGGGAAGCACATTGTTTGGCCTTGAAGAGACATTGGCGCCTTACGGCCGAGAGCCTCATTCGGTGATTGGCTCATCCTGTATTGGCGCGTCTATCGTTGGTGGTATATGTAATAACTCAGGTGGAGCGCTGGTTAAGCGCGGGCCAGCGTATACCGAGCTCTCGCTATTTGCGCAAATTAATGCAAACGGCGACCTTTCGCTGGTTAACAACCTAGGTATTGATCTTGGAAGCGAACCAGTAGAAATACTGACTAACCTTGAACAAAAACGTTATCAAGCGAGTGATGTTAAGCATCCTGACGCGAGAGCCTCTGATAATGAATACGATGAGCGCGTGCGCGACGTTGATTCCGACACGCCATCGCGTTTCAATAATGACGGCCGCAGATTACACGAGGCATCAGGATGTGCGGGCAAACTTGCGGTTTTTGCGGTTCGATTAGACACCTTTCCAATCCCTGAAAAGAAACAGGTATTCTACGTTGGCTCTAACGACGCCGCAGTGTTTACAAAAGTACGCCGCGATATTCTCTCTACATTTAAAAACTTGCCTGATTCTGGGGAGTATTTACACCGCGATTGTTACGACGTATCGAAAAAGTACGGTAAAGACATGTTTATCGTTATCAGTAAGTTAGGTGCGAAATTTATTCCTAAACTTTTTGCGTTTAAGCGTAAGTTCGATGCATTTACCGATAAATTGGGCTTTTTACCTAACAAAATGTCAGATCGTGTAATGCAATACATGAGCTACCTATTCCCGAACCATTTGCCAAAAAGGATGGAAGACTACCGCGACAAATATCAGCATCATTGGATTTTGGAGATGAGTAACGACGGCGTTGATGAGGCAAAGGCGTATCTTGATGAGTTCTTCAAAACAAATGAGGGTAGCTACTTCGAATGTACTGAAGAAGAGGCAGATAAGGCAATTTTACATCGCTTTGTAGCTGGTGGTGCAATAGGCCGCTATCACGTTATGCACAGCAAAGGGGTCGGTGCAATGATGACCATTGACGTGGCACTTCGACGAAATGACCCAGACTGGTTTGAAGTACTGCCTAAAGAAATAGACGATCAAATAGATACTAAGCTGTATTACGGTCACTTGTTTTGTCACGTAATGCACCAGAATTATGTATTGAAAAAGGGCGCTGATGCGAAGCTGCTAAAAGGCAAAATTTTGGAAACATTCGACGCGCGAAGCGCTGAGTACCCTGCTGAGCACAATGTGGGGCATGAGTATTTTGCAAAAGATGCACTCAAAAACTTTTATCGAGAACTCGACCCTACAAACAGCTTTAACCCAGGTATTGGTAAAACCACAAAATTGAAAAACTGGGGGGAGCATGCTTCTGGTTGTTGTGGTGGTCATGATTAACTGATTGTTCGTACACCACACTGAACCAAAATTAAAGTACAGCAATTGTTAGTCATAAATTGATGTGTGTTTCTTTTTTGTGGGTATCAGTGATTTAAAAGTACATTAGCCAACTCAGTAATGATTAGTACTAAGTTGGCTATCTATTTTACCTATTCTTTTAAGAATATTGTTATACCCCTACAAGCTACTTAATTAGAAGTAGTTTGCAATTTGGTCGATTACAGCATTTACCGCTCTGTATGAGTTCGATTGATTGGGGACACCACAAGCTTGCCCATTACAGCCTGACCAATAAGGGTCAGAGAAATAATCTAGCTGTGTTGCGCTACCAAACGCCTGTGGGTAAGCCATGATTGTAGAGAAATTGTTATCCACCCCGTGACCAATTCCGTCGCGATAGACACCGCCTACCGAGCCTTGACGCACTGAATGACCAAGTCCCATGTTATGGCCCAACTCATGCACAAAAGTCGACAAACCACAGTCCACCGCACTGATGCTGTACATACGGTCTTTAGCGCTGCTGTACAATGTCCCGTTGTTTCCTTGACCTACCCAACCAATACCACAGACATAGCCTGCAAGTTGGCCGTTTTCATAGATATTCTCGCGCTTTCCGAGAAGAACAACCATGTCTGCTCGAACAGAGGTGCGAAAGTTCTTAACACCATTACTGTTTGTAACTAGGTCAAGTGCGCTTTCTGTTGGTTGAAGGTCACTTGATGTTGCCGCAGATGATTGTGCCCCTACCAGTCGAAGTTGCAGGTCTACCGCGTTATTTCGGTAGACACGGTTAGCATGAGAGACATATTGGTTAATCTTAGTATCAATATTAGACACGCTGTTTGCCGCTGGTTGCGTGTACAAAACCAATACATCAATGGTTGCTGCTGACGCAGCATTGGCGCACAACAATGCGACAGCCATTGCTGTTAAACGCTTAAGTGTGTGTTTCATTTTATTTCCTTATTATTTTTACTTGCCTGTAGGGGATTCTGTTAGCGGTAAATTAAATACGTCTTTTTTGTCACCGCTATTGTCTTGATGCGCAGAACCAGAATGGCTTGGCTCATGTTCTATATGGCTTTGCATCATTGATGATTTTGGGGCAATCCACGCGTATTTATCGTTTCCTTCAAGTACAAATACATCTCTTGGCGTGGCCAAATTACCGTAGGTGGCTTTTTCACCTACCGTTATTACTGCCGCATAAAGCGACCCGGCTCCAGGAATATGGGCTTCTATGGTTTTGTCGCCATTGGGGTGGGTGACCATGTGGTCTACTTCACCCGTATAGCTTCCGCCGAATTGAGGAATATACAAGTCAAGGTATTCCCCAATTTCTACGCTAAGTAGCTCTTCTCTATCAAGCTCTATATAAGCTTCATCAGCTACATCTGCTGGTACTAAGCCAGATTCAGTCAATATTTGTTTGCTGGTTTCTGAATCTTGCCAGATGATAGTGTCTTTTTCGTTGGTCGTATCATTGGCTAACCTTGGCTTTGCACTCTTTTTAGGGACAAAAGTATCAACGCCTGTTGACAGTACTTGCTCTCCCCTTGTTGTTTTCTGTGAAACTGGCATGGCTTTTTGTATTTCAAAGTCAGACGTTTCAACTGGGACGGTTTTCTCGTCCTTCTCATACATGTAAGCGAGAAAGCTACCCACTACAACAGCTGTAGAGGCAATAACAATGCGTTTTATCATAATCTTATCCGAATATATCGTTATCGTTCTTTGTCAAAAAGTAGCGCGAGAAGTGGTGGTGTTTATTTATAAAATCCATTAAAGGCATTGCGAGTTGAAAACGCCACAACACTCATCGGCCATGTTGGTTAGTTGTGTATGGCCCACCAACATTTGTGAAACTACATCGATTTTCAGACTAGCGCTTTTTTAAGAATTATTGTTAAGTAAATGTGTAACAAAATATGATTATAACAATATGTTATAACATCCATATTTTAGTTTGTTGGTAATCACTATTTATTTATAATAATTAAAATAAAGGTTTTTTGTTTTTTGTGGTGTTTTGGTTGAGAAAGAGTGTCGAATGGGAAATGTGGCTTTTTAGAAAAATTAAAAAGTGAAGTTGTTCTTTGCGCCAACTTCACTTATTAAACTAACAGACTATGCTAGACGATTGATGATGGATGAAAAGTCTATGCTTGCATTACCTTCTTCACAGTGCATTTCAAACCATTTTGCTGCAAGTTCTCCCATAGGCACCTGAGCATCTACACCTTTGGCGCCCTGCATGGCAAGCCCTAAATCTTTAAGCATCAAAGCTGATGCAAAGCCGCCAGCGAAGTCATTGTCGGCAGGGCTTTGTGGGCCAACCCCTTTTACTGGACAATAGCTTGTCATAGACCATGTTTGGCCTGATGCATTAGAGGCAATGTCGAAAAAGACTTGGGCGTCTAAGCCAAGCTTGTTGGCAAGCTGGAAGCTTTCACACGTGGCTATCATGGTTGCGCCAAGCAGCATGTTGTTGCAAATTTTAGCTGCTTGTCCAGCGCCGTGTCCGCCAGCGTGCACAATTTTCTTACCCATGGCGCCAAGCACGCCTTGTGCTTTTTCAAACGCTTCTTTGTCTCCACCAACCATAAAGGTTAGTGTACCGCCAGCTGCGGCGGCAATGCCACCAGACACCGGAGCATCAAGCATTTGAAGCCCTTTGCTTGCAGCCAGTTCAGAGACTTTATTAGCGGTTTCAACATCAATGGTCGAGCAGTCGATAAGCAGCGTGTTCCCACCCACATTATCAAGGATCTGCGATGTGTATATGTCCATTACATGCTTGCCCGCTGGCAACATAGTTACCACGATATCGGCATTACTTACGGCTTCTTGTGTACTTTGCGCAATAGCGCAGCCAGCGTCTTTGGCTTTAGCCAGTGCTGCTTCACTTAAGTCAAACGCAACTACATCGAAGCCATTTTTGACAAGGTTATCCGCCATGCCTGAGCCCATATTACCTAGGCCAATAAATGCTACTGTTGTCATAGTCATGTCCTCGCTGTTTAGCCCATGGTTGGAATAACAAAGGCGTTATCGTTAGAGTCTGAGCCATCAGGCCAGCGCTGGGTAATGGTTTTCACTTTTGTCCAGAACTTCACGCCTTCCATACCGTGTTGGTTTGTATCGCCAAATGCCGAACGCTTCCATCCGCCAAATGTGTGGTATGCCACAGGTACAGGGATAGGTACGTTAATACCTACCATGCCTACATTAACGCGCTGAGCAAACTCGCGTGCGGCATGACCATTTCGCGTATACATAGCAACACCGTTACCGTATTGATGATCGCTTGCAAGGCTTACTGCTTCGTTGAAGTCTTTAGCGCGCACCATTTGAAGTACCGGGCCAAAAATTTCTTCTTGGTAAGAACGCATGTCTTTCGTGACATGGTCAAAGAATGTTGGGCCAATGAAATAGCCATTGCTATCCGCTGGTATTTGGCTGTTTCTGCCGTCGTATACTAGCTCTGCGCCTTCTTCGATGGCTAAATCGATATAGCCTTCTACGCGCGCTTTGTGCGCTGCAGTAACAACAGGGCCGTAGTGCGCGTTAGGATCTTCACTGTTACTTACCATAATGTCTTTAATGGCAGGAATAAGTTTGGCTTTAAGTTTTTCTGCGGTCTCGTCACCTACAGGTACGACAACAGGTAAAGCCATGCAGCGTTCACCGGCAGAACCATAGGCTGCACCTACAAGGTCGGTGACTACCTGATCTAAATCAGCATCTGGCATAACAATACCGTGGTTTTTTGCTCCACCCATCGCCTGCACTCGCTTACCTGCGCGTGCACCGCGCTCGTACACGTAATTAGCAATATCTGATGAGCCAACGAAGCTTACTGCTTTAACGGTTTGGTGGTCTAAAATGCCGTCTACCGCTTCTTTGTCACCGTGAACAACGTTAAGCACGCCCGCAGGTAAACCGGCTTCAATCATGAGCTTTGCAAGTTCCACAGGAACCGATGGATCGCGCTCAGAAGGTTTGAGAATAAAAGCATTGCCGCACGCAATAGCCACACCAAACATCCACATAGGGATCATGGCTGGAAAGTTAAACGGAGTAATACCCGCAACAACGCCTAGCGCTTGACGCATTGAATAAACGTCAATACCAGGGCCTGCACCTTCGGTATATTCTCCTTTTTGCGCATGGGGAATACCGCACGCGAACTCGATAACTTCAAGACCTCGCTGAATATCACCTTGCGCATCAACAAGTACTTTACCGTGTTCACTTGAAAGTAGTGCGGCAAGGCGATCGCGGTTGGCTTCTACCAGTTCTCTGAACTTAAACATAACACGAGCGCGTCGCTGAGGGTTGGTAGCGGCCCATTCAGCTTGCGCTGCTTTTGCCGTTTCAATTGCATATTCAAGCGTTGCTTTGTTTGCCAAACTTACTTCAGCTTGAACCTCGCCGGTATTAGGGGCATACACTGGCGATGTACGCTCGCTGCTATCCTCAAAATCTTTACCAGCAATAAAGTGAACAATTTTTCTCATGACGTGGCTCCTGACTAAGCGCTTCAATTATCTATTAACAATATTGAAACCTTGTGTTTGCAATAGCAATACATATACTTGCAGTCAGGTGCTGTAAAAATGCAGGTGTATTTATGAATTGGGATGACATGCGTTTGTTTCTTGGGTTGGCAAGAAATGGCCGTGTAGCTATTGCTGCAAAAGGTTTAAGTGTAGACCCGACAACATTAATACGCCGTGTAAAAAAGCTGGAAGACTCGTTAAATTGCAAATTGTTCGAACTTACGAAAAAAGGCTATGTTCTCACGTCCCAAGGCAGTGAACTTGTTCGTTATATCGAAAAAGCCGAGCACTATTTTTTAGAGGCGCAAAATGAGCTTGGCGATGAACGTTCTCATTTAGCTGGCACTATTCGCGTAAGCGTATCAGAAGGGTTTGGCAGCTGGTTTTTGGCGCCACTATTACCTGAATTTAAACGACTATACCCCGGTATTTGTATTGAATTAGTGGCGACCAGCGGCTTTTTGAACCTGAATAAGCGAGAAGCAGATATGGCTATTTTGCTAGAAAAGCCAAACAAGGGGCTACTCGTTACGCAAAAGCTTACCGACTATAGCCTTTATTTGTATACGCATCAGTCGCTTATTGAAACGTCTAAGCCTAAAACACTACAAGAGCTCAGCCAGTTCAATTTAGTGAGTTATGTTCCAGACCTAGTTTATGCGCCTCAGCTAAAATTTATTGAAGAAACTGCATTAGCGCAGCTTAGCCCCTTACGTAGTACAAGTATTAATGCGCAATATCAAATGTTGATAAATGGGGCAGGCGTTGGGATCCTGCCTACTTTTATTGCTGAAGCAAACGAAGGGCTTGTAAGACTATTAGATAATGACATCCATATTAAACGCACCTTTTGGTTAGCAACGCATAAAGAGACGCACTCCCAAGCTAGGTTTCAGGCATTTACCAATTGGTTAATTGAAAAGGTTGAAGCAAGCCGAGTGCGGTTTGTCGGTTAAGAAGATGGTATTATCAATAAAAACTATATACTGATTATTAAATTACTCTATTTATATGTTATTTTTTGTGTATTAACATTCTCTTATTGAAGTGTTGGTACTGCGTTTCGCATTGCCTCAACATGTTAAGGAGAAATTGTTATGCATTCACCACAATCTTTATCATCTAAGGGTTTAGGTGCACTCGCAAACGCACGAGCGCTTACCCTTCCTTCTAGAGACGATATGCTAAAACGTGCGCCAAGTGTACAGCAGTTCTGGGACAGTAACCGTGAGTTGCTAGAGACTGCCTGGTCTGAATGGGACACTGAGCATACCGCTTTGGGAGAGCACATTAATGAATCACTGATTGCCAAGCCGTTGCGTGATGCCGTGCGTCAAGCGTGGCAACATCCAGAACGCGAGGTTGAGGTTGCCAACTTGTGGGAAGAAGTGCTGCCTGGTGTATATCAAGCACAATTTTTCGATGTTGATAAACTTGCTCAGCTGCGTTCGTATTTAGATGAAGTCGCCAATGCGGGTATTCCACTTAGGCCACCCTATGGTATAGCCCTTAATCGCAATGGCGGTATGTTGGACAAGCGCTCAGAAGGGTATTTAGCGGCCCCTGCTTTTCAGCAGTTCTACCAGCTGGTTATGGACAGGTACATGCGCCCAATTTCACGTTTGTTGTTTCCTGAAATAATGGGGTTTGATACGCAGACGTTTGGTTTTTCTATTCAGTACCAAGAAGGAATGGATACCTCTTTGCGCCCGCATACTGACGCATCGGCCGCCACAATGAATATAAATATGAACCTTGAAGGGGAGAGCTTTACGGGGTCTGAAGTTGATTTCTTTAACTCGTCAACATCAAAAGTTACGCGTACTGTTTTTCAACCCGGCGTTGCGATGCTACATCGCGGTAGCGTGCCGCATGCGGCACAGCCTATTACCAGTGGCACTAGGAGTAACATGGTATTGTGGCTTTACGGTGATAGTATGCAAATCCCAAGAGGGGTGGGTGAGCAACTTGATCACAATGCCGCACAACGTTGGACTATACCTAACAATGCAAAAGACCTTCACGCGCCTTTTTAAAATGAACGTCTTTTTCTGACAACATAAGTAAAGAGTATTGGCAGTGTTGCTGTTTTCACAACACTGCCATTTAGCTTTCATTTTCTAAGTCCGAAAGCCCTTCTATTACTGCGCGACCTGAACGTCATACAAGGTGTTAATACCTAGCTTTACTACTGAAATATACAAGGTGTTGGCTTCGATAGTGTTGTTAATGTCTATTGTGCCAATATTTCCCTGTTCCGATGTAATCAGCAATTCATCGTCATCCAACGTGCCTGACCATGGGCGTCTTACTACCTGATTTACGCTTTTGGTATAGTAAATGTATTGGCTATCGGCCTTAAAAAGGGGAGTTTGGGTTCCCGTCAAATCCTGATTAAACAACACGGCATTTGATGCAATATCTAGCATTTTTACCGTCAGTGTGGGTGTGATAACAGCGATCCTGCTCTTGTCTATCACACTGATATATGAGGTGTTTTCGTCGCCTAATGCTTCTAGTGTGTTTGTACTGATGGTCAATACGCCCGCTTTAGCGTTTTTAGGCTCGCCAAAAACGACTGCTAATCGGTCACTATCAATCCACTGTACTTGAGTTATGTTGTGTTCTTGTTCAAGCGCGGTCTCAGAAGTAAAGTCGTCACCGTATATAAGAATGCTGCTGGCGTTGGCAACGAGTATTGCATCTCCACCGGGTGATACTGATAAGTGCCTAACTTTCTTTAATGGGACATCCACTACTTTCTTGTGTACGCCATCGTCAAGCTTCCATAAGCTTGTCGCGTTACCATGAACAAGATAGTACCCAGTGCCCGCATTAGGGGTAGAAGCAAAAGACTGTTCATAAGAGTTCGAGGCTGCCACTTTTGAAACCGAAGCGAGCGTATTGTTGAGATCCAGTGCAACAATATCGCTGTCAGTGAACTGACTTGCAAACACTAAGCGGTGGCTATCTACCATCTCTATGCCCATAAATTTGTTAAACGCATAGTCGAAGTTAAGCGCCAATACACTTTCTTCTCTAGAGACAACATTTAATGTGTGTAACTGCCATGTATTGGGGTCAAGCCAAGATATCTTTTTGCTGTCATCATCCCATGCAATTGCACTAACAATGTAGCTAACATCGGCCAGTTCGCGTTGTTCACTGCCTTCAATATCTGTCAGCATAATAGTAGAGCCATTGCGGTTAGCTCTTACATAAACGATGGCTTTTCCATCTGGCGCGGCGTTAGCATAGTAGTCGCCCCGGCTGACGATAAGGGGGGAGGTGATTTGGTACTCGGCACCTGTCGTTAAATTTCTACCGTACACAGCGGCAGCACCAGGCGCGCCGCGGTAATTAAACTTCGTGTAGATGAGGTCGTTACCCTCGTTAATTAGACTGCCTGCGATGGTGAATTGATTATCGCAATCAAACAGTGTCTCTTTATTTATGGGGGTAAAATCAGGCGCAAGGGTTGCCCTTATTACTTCACAGGTCAACGTGTCCTCTACGGCATTAATGTGCTGATAAACAATCACTTCATTTCGAAGCCATGCTATTGGGAATAAGTCGCCGTCGCGTCTATCAATCTCATAAGTACGTAAGGTTGTTAGGTCTTTGGCGTAAAGCCCCAGTCGTTGGGCATTTTCTGGAATAAACGAATAAGCCAGTGCGCTTTTTTCCCCGTTAATTTTGGGTGAAAACACCACGCCACGATCTGAGAGCATATTCGTTCTACTGGCAACAGCATCAATAATCTCGGCAGATGTTAGTGCTTCATTCGTATCTTGATTTACCTTTTCGGTATCTGACGTTCTTGAAAACGTAAAAATGAGAATCGCTAGCACAACCACTATCGCGCATACGATAATGATGGGCACGAAGCGCTGATTATCAGAGCCTTTGTCTTGTGCAATCGGGGCTTTAGAAAACGATTTATCCTGAGTGTTAGGGGCGCTTTCATTTGCTGAGGAAGCACTTTCTGCCACTAATGACGTTTCACTCGACGCAGAGGGAGCTATCTCTCGCGCTAAAGGCTCTACTTTAGGCGCTAAGGGCTCTGCAGGCGCTGAGGCGGCTATTTCACGCGCAGAGGGCTGTTTTTCACGCGCTGTGGGCTGTATTTCACGCGCTGAGGGCTCAGACGAGTCCGATGTCTTCTGTTGAAGCGGTGTTTCCTCCTTTGCATAAACGATATTTACGTCGGGTACAAAACTATAACCCTTCTTGTAATGGGTTTTGATAAACGTTGGAGCGTCAGGGGCACGCTTTAGAATTCGCCTTAGTGTCGACATGGCTCTATTAATGGCGTTGTCGTCGACAAACTTCTGCTGCCATACTTCATCTATTAATTGTTGCCGAGTCACTATTGTTCCTTGGCGCAGCGTGAAATAGAGCAATAAATCGAAAAGCAATGGCTCAATATCAACAGGTGTTGAATCGTAGCTCAAAAGGTTAGCGTGAGGCGCTATTAACCAGCCTGCAAATGTTATTTCTATTGGCAAAGATGAGGTGTGCGGGTTGACGTCCATGTAGTGACTTTATTGTTTGTTTTATATGTTCGAACTTTGCTAAGTATGCCAATAAGTATAGGAATGCACAAAGCTTTCTCATGGTCTGTTACAACTTGTAAGACTTCATCCGTGTGCAAAACTTACGTATGATGCGGCGACCTACAGACTAAAACGATAATGATAAAAACAATGACAGATTTGCATACAAACGGTATCGGCGGTAAAACGCCACAGCAAGCTCTCGACGCGCTGTCTGATATGACATTAGACCTTACGCCTATTCAATTGCAAGAGCACGAGATACGCATTGAAAAAGCGCAAGCGTATATGCGAGAAAATAATATTAGTGCGCTATATCTGAATGCAGGGACAAATCTTGCCTATTTTACTGGTATGCAGTGGTATCCCAGTGAACGCCTTGTTGGAGCAGTTCTGCCTGTCGAAGGTGAGCTTGTTTATTTAGCACCTGCCTTTGAAATTGATTCTCTTAAAGAGCGACAAGTTGTTCCGGGCGAGATTAAAGGGTGGCATGAACACGAAAGTCCTTATGCACTTTTTGTCAACGAAGTGCGGTCAATAGCAACGTCAGACAATACTCGTATCGCTATCGATGAGGCAACACCGTTTTTCATTGTTGATGGTATCAACAAACTGTTGCCAAGCACTTCCCGAGTCATTAATGGCTCAGAAGTAAC
Organism: uncultured Alteromonas sp.; assembly: GCA_964454185.1. Classification (GTDB taxonomy): domain Bacteria; phylum Pseudomonadota; class Gammaproteobacteria; order Enterobacterales; family Alteromonadaceae; genus Alteromonas. The sequence goes on along the minus strand of CAYVST010000018.1, from coordinate 1,350 downwards.
GGCGCACTGCCGTATGCATAAATCAGCCAATGAACTTGCTCTCATCCAGCGCGCTATGGATATGACACTGTGCGTGCACAAAGCAGCGGCAAGTATTCTTTATGAGGGAATAACCACCACTGAAGTTGAAAGTTTTATCAATCAAGCGCACAAGAAAGTGGGAGCAAGCGGAAGCTACTTCTGTATTGTATTGTTTGGAAAGGCCACGTCGTATCCACATGGTGTAAAAGACCCACAAGTACTGCAGCTAAACGATATGGTGCTGATAGACACAGGCTGTAAGGTGCACGGTTACCACTCAGACATCACTCGAACGTACTGCTATGGCACACCAAGTGCCAAGCAAGTTACCATGTGGAACAGTGAGAAACGTGCTCAGCAAGCGGCTTTTGATGCTGCACAACTTGGCGTTAGCTGCGGTGATGTAGACAATGCCGCTAGGTTGAGTTTACAACACGATGGTCTAGGTCCTGACTACAACCTTCCTGGGCTCCCTCATCGAACTGGTCATGGTATTGGTATGGACATTCATGAATGGCCATACTTGGTGAAAGGTAACTCTCAGCCTTTGGCTCAAGGAATGTGTTTTAGTAACGAGCCGATGATAGTCGTACCGAATGAATTTGGTATCCGTTTAGAAGATCATTTCTACATGACAAATGAGGGGCCGAAGTGGTTTACCCAACCTAGCAGAAATATTGTAGAGCCTTTCTGAGTAAGACGGGCATGTATTAAAGAGGTCAAAAGTGCTTCATAAACAATGCGCGCCACTTGAATAGCGACTGGTTACAAACGTGACGCGCATTTTGTTGTACGTGTATTGACAATAGTTATTGCGACTGAGCAGAGCCCACTGGAACCAAAGCTTGCTTCGTCTCAGAACCGAGTGGTATCCGATTTATTACTTTCGCTTCTATTGCTCCTAAAACCAAAAAGGCGCATGTGGTCAGAAAATATATCTTCATAGCTTCACCATCGGCATAGGGAGCTATTTCACGATCCCAGTGCCACACTAATACTGGCACGATACTTACAAACCCCAATAGTTGAGCATATCCACTATTGCGAACTAAACGATAGGCGAAAAGTGCGTGATGACTGATTTTATCGAGGGGTTTACCGTTAAACGTGAGATAAAAAGTCGCGCTATGAAGGGTGCCTACCACCACTAATGAAACAAAAAAAACATCTAAAAGGTAGGTTTCATAAAATGTATTTCCTACCACCGCTTCAACACCTGCCGCGAAAATAAGAACAATCGCTACACGCACTATAAGCTCTATTGCCACAATAAGAAATGTCGGAAATTTCGCTAGCTCACCACCGTTCGCCCGCTCATTGATTTTGATT
>CAYVST010000017.1:0-50650 GCA_964454185.1 uncultured Alteromonas sp. | reverse complement strand
CGATAGACTGAGGGAAATCTTCGAATATAGGCTGGAAAGTTGCGCCACCATTCTCGGTTTTCCATACACCACCGCCTGCCGCGCCAGCGTATAGCACTCGGCTATTCGTTGGATGACCTTCGATGTCGCCAAACCTGCCACTCATCAGTGCTGGGCCAATGTGACGTGCTTGCAAGTCGCCAAATATTGGGCTGCCCTTTGCTTTGTCAGCAGCAAGTGCCGGAGCACTCGCTGCTGTAGTCATAGCAATAGCCGCTGCCAACACCCAGCGTTTTGGGAGTTGATTCATGGGTTTATCTCCTTATAAAACCAGTTTATTGTGCAGCTGGGAATGCGAAAACGCTGTCGTCAACCATTGGGTTTAGCTCAATTTCATTGATTACAAGCGGTGATGATGCAGCCGGCTGCCCTTTGATACCTTGTGTCATTGAGAATGGGAAATAAATGCCATCAACTTCTTGATAGTCGCTCATTTTCACTTGCTGAACTTGGCCTTTCATTGGGCCTGAATTTACTTCACTTTCTACCATAACCAAAATCATTGTTTCTGCGTCAAAGAAGTAGTATTCAACAGATGGAATCTCTTGACCTTCAACAGTGATTGGTTCTTTAACTAGCTTAATTTTATACGCATCTTCGCCATCTACACTCTCTGTGCCCATAAGCTCAGCTTGATAACCCTTTTCTTCGTAATCAATCAACGAATCAGGGAAGTCGTTCATGTTTAGCTTCATGTTTGCCGTTTCTTCCGCCTGGGCTTTCTCTGCCTTCATGGTCATAAAGTTAGTGTTCCAAAGTGTCTCGCCATCAAACACGCCTTGCATGATTTCTTGGCCCTGTACGGTCGCTTTGGTGTATTGCTTGCCCGAAGACTGCTGTACAATTTCCAATGGGAATTTCATCGGTCCTTGCGTTACCTCAGCGACAATCTTGATGCCTTTCATCGCTTTAAGCGCATCTTCACCGCCTATATTTTCATGGTAGGTAGTGATGATTTCATCAACATCGGTAGCATGCGCTACTGAACCAAATCCAAGTAAAAGTGCTGGCATAAGAATTTTTGCTAATTTCATTTCTATTTCCTTGTTTGTGTAAAACTAAAACGTATTTTGATGATTGAGATTGAAGCTTTAATAGCATTAGTCTTTAAAATGCTAAAAAAATTACGGGTAAACCCAATAAACGACCTGATATGCAGTAGTCAGTATATTGAACACCATTATTGTTACACTATCTTAAAGTGTAAAAAAAGTGTGACATTTTGTTTCGTACTTTAGAAATGTCATGAGTTTTTATGTGTTATGTTGTATCACTGTGGAGTGTTTCTTAAACGACAGACAGGCTAACTATCAGGAAAGACAATAATGCCAATATCTAAGCCCCTCTCTAAAAAACTAACGCTATGCAGCTTTGCCGTTGCAATGGTGTTTTCACCTGCTCTCATGGCAAAAGGCGAGGAAGCAAATCCGCTTGCTAGCATTGAACTTCGCAACATTGGCCCTGCAATGATTTCAGGCAGAATATCTGATTTTGCCGTAAACCCTTCATCGCCTAATGAGTTTTATGTCGCTACGGCGTCAGGTAACTTGTGGAAAACCACCAACAATATGACAACCTGGACACCTCTATTTGAGAAAGAAGGGGCATATTCTATTGGCGTTATTGAAATGGCACCTTCGAACACCAATGTTTTGTGGGTTGGCTCTGGTGAAAACAATGCCCAGCGTTCAGTTGCCTATGGTGACGGGGTATACAAGTCATTAGATGGTGGCAAAAGTTGGAAGAACATGGGGCTTAAAAATTCAGGTCACATTTCTCAGATTTGGATAAACCCGGCTAACGAACAACACGTTCTTGTGGCGTCTCAAGGGCCGCTTTGGAGCAACGGCGGCGACAGAGGGTTATATCAGACAACGGATGGTGGTGAAACCTGGACTCGTATTTTGGAAATCGACCAATATACGGGAATCAATGAATTTGTGGTCGACCCAAACAACCCTGACAATATCGTTGCAAGTAGCTATCAGCGTCGCCGTCATGTGTGGACATTGATAAACGGTGGCCCGGGCAGCGGTATTCATAAGTCCACTGATGGCGGAAAAACGTGGAGCGTCATTACGTCAGGCTTGCCCAAAGATAATATGGGAAGAATTGGAATTGCCATGGCTCCATCGTCTCCCAATATGTTGTACGCCATCGTTGAGTCGAATGACAAAGAAAAAGGCGTGTATCGCTCTACCGATTTTGGCCAAACTTGGAAGAAACGTTCAGGGCATATGACCAGTAGCCCACAGTATTATAATGAATTGGTTGTCGACCCGCACAATCCAGAGCGGGTTTATTCCTTAGATACGTTTTCTAAAGTATCAGAAGATGGCGGTAAAACCTTCCAGTCATTATCAAACGAATTTCGACATGTTGACGACCATGCGCTTTGGATAGACCCCAATAATACCGAACATTTGCTTATGGGGGGCGATGGCGGTGTTTATGAAAGTTGGGATCGCGGTCAAAAGTGGCGCTGGGCAAACAATTTACCCCTTGGTCAGTTTTATCGAGCCCAGCCTGACAACGCAGAGCCTTTCTACAATGTTTGTGGCGGAACTCAGGACAATAACTCATTGTGCGCGCCATCACGCACTGATGTTATTCACGGTATAACCAATGCCGATTGGAACATCGTTATTGGCGGTGATGGCTATAAACCACAAATAGACCCCAATGATCCCAACATTATTTACGCGCAATATCAGTATGGTGGCCTTGCACGCTACGACAAGCGCACTAGAGAACGGGTTTCAATTACGCCACATCCTAAGCAGGGAGAAGATGCCTACAAATGGAACTGGAATACGCCATTGCTTTTGAGCCCACACAACCCTACGCGTATTTTCTACGCAGCTGAAAAAGTGTTCCAGTCAGACGACAGAGGCGAAAACTGGCGCGTGATTAGCCCAGATTTAACGCGCAAGCTGGATCGCAATAAGCTTAAGGTTATGGACCGCGTGTGGAGTGTAGATACTATTGCCAAGAATGCCTCTACGTCTATGTACGGGTCGATCATTGCGCTTAACGAGAGCCCAATTAAAGAAGGGCTTTTATATGTTGGTACCGATGATGGGCTTATCAGTGTAAGCGAGGACGGCGGCAAAAACTGGCGCACAGAAGACAGTTTTAAAGGTGTGCCCGACATGTCGCTGGTGGAGGATATTATTCCATCGTCGCACGATGAAGACGTAGCCTATGCTGTATTTGATAACCACAAGCGAGGCGACTATAAACCATACGTGCTTAAAACAACCAATAAGGGTAAAAGCTGGCGCCTTATTAGTAACAACCTTCCCGAGTGGGGCTCAGCACATACCATCGCGGAAGATCATGTAGACGCTAACCTCTTATTTGTAGGTACTGAGTATGGCTTATTTGTGAGTCAAAACGGTGGTAAAAATTGGTCTCAAATGAAAGGAAAGTTCCCCACCATTTCTGTACGAGACCTAGAGATTCAGCGTCGAGAGAACGACTTAGTCGTAGGGACATTCGGCCGTGGGATTTATATCCTTGACGATTATACTCCGCTTCGTACATCGGCTAGTGAACTGAAAGACAGTGAAGCCACGCTGTTTCCGGTAAAAGACAGTTGGCTATACCTTGAAGGGTATCAATACGGCGGTGAACGCAATGGCTCAAACGGCAATGCATTCTATAGCGCGGATAACCCAGCATACGGTGCTGTTTTCTCTTACTACCTACGCGACGGTTATAAATCGATGCAAGCGTTACGACGTGCTGAGGAGAAAAAGATAGAAAAAGAAGGAGGGGATACCCCTTACCCTTCATGGGATACATTGCGTAAAGAAGACCAAGAGGAAGCGCCAACGGTTTTCCTTGAAGTTAAAGATAGTAATGGCAACGTAGTGCGCCGAGTGGATGCTAAAGCAGGAAAAGGCTTACATCGTGTTGCGTGGGATATGCATTATCCGTCGTCTGCACCTGTTAACCTTAATAAGCCATCTGGCTATGTACCGCCGTGGGCAATTCCGCCTAAGGGGCCAATTGCGCTTCCTGGTGAATACACGGTAACGCTTAAAAAACGCCAGTTTGGGAAGCTCACAACTTTGTCTGAACCACAGTCTTTTACACTGAAACTACTTAATAACAGCCCAGAGATTGCGACAGACAGAGCAGGACTACTTGCCGTTCAACAGCGTGCTGCCAACCTATTCCGCTCAGTACGCGGAGCGTCAAAAGCGCAAAGCGAGCTTAAATCTCGAATTTCGCATTTAACCGAAGCCGTTGATTTAACGCCGTCGGCAACAGAAGAGCATGCTCAACAAGCAAGAGCGTTGGCTGCACGTCTAGTGCAGTTGACCACACTACTTAATGGTGATGCGACAGTGCGCGCAAGACAAGAGCCTGTGCCATGGTCGGTATCGGGAAGAACGTCTAGCTTGTACTACGCCATCAGTGGCAGTCAAAACAACGTGTCGGGCAATCACCTTGCGTCATTGGATATAGCCGAGGCTGAGTATACGAGAGTGGCCGAGCAGCTTAAGTCTCTTGAACGCGATGTTTCTGCTTTAGAAGGGGAGCTTGAGGCCGCAGGAGCGCCGTGGACGCCAGGGCGTATCCCAACTATTGAATAGATAAAACTGACGGGGTTTAACACCAGCGCGTTTTACAAGCTGGTGTTACCCTATTATTTATTAAATCAAGTCTTAGTAACGCTATGCGCAACAAGCACAGTTGCGTTTGTGTTTATCCATTTTTCCTACGCCAGGATTGAACGTGTTCGTTGGATCAAGCTTTTTGTAGAATCGCTGCAGGGTTTGTTCGGCTTCATAGAGATGCCCCACATTATGTTCTGCAGGGTATTTGGCACCTCGAGTATCCAGTAACTCAAGCATTTGCTTTTTGACTTTTACAGGGTCTGCGCCTTTTTTCAGTATGTAGTCTTGATGAAACACGTGGCAAAAGAAGTGACCGTAGTACAAGCGTTTTTCAATTTGGTCGTTGATAGCATCAGGCAGCGTTTCGACCCAGTCGTGATCGTTTCTTCGCAATGCAATATCTAGCGCTAAAATATCACCCACAGATTTCGATTTTACGGTTTGATAACGCACTGCTGCGCCCGCTGCCGCAAATCGGTGAAGATAAGCGCTTTGTGCCTCTTCAGCCGTACATTCAAAGTAGCCGCCCCGTTCTTCATGACCGTCAAAGTAGTCTTTTAGCAGTGTTTTTGCTTGTTCAATACCTTCATCACCCATCTTCAGAATAAGGTGATGTTCGTATTTCTGGCGGTATTCTCGCATGCGTGCGGGAATATGGTCGGGTAGTAGTCGAGACAATAACTGTAGTACGCGATCAGAAAGGTATTTCGGCAGGAAGTTCACCTTATTCAAGTAAGCATCAATTCGTCCTTTCATGGCAAACATTTTTGGCAACTGGTCAGTGCCCAAGTGTTTAACACTCAAGAATGTATCTTTGCCGTACTCATCTGCAATGTCGAAAACGTCTCTGTGAATGTATTCTCCAACGTCAGGCAGAACGCTGAATTTACTCAACATTTCTCGTCGTAAATAGGTAAGAGTGGCAGGGTCGTTAGTGCCGATGTAAAAGCTGCATTCTTTTTCTGGTACATCGAACGTATCTAAGCGAACGGCAAATACTGCTATTTTACCGGCGCAACCACTGGCTTCAAACAGGCGGGTTTCATCAGCGTTGAATCGACTGGGCGTGTTCGCATCGATATCTCTAATTTTTGTTTCATAATCGCGTGCAGATGCGGGAATATCATAGCTACCTTCGCTAATACTGTATTGGCCTTGCTCTAGATTAGAAAGTATTTCCTCTGGCGATGAGCCAAGATCTAGCCCCAAATGATTCACTAGTTGAAGTTCGCCTTTCTCATTGACCCACGCATAAAGTGATAACTCAGTATAGGCTGGCCCTCTTTTAACAAGGGCGCCACCAGAATTATTTGCCACACCACCCACAATTGACGCGCCCAAACATGATGACCCAATGACGGAGTGAGGCGCGCGCTTTAACGGTTTTAGGGTCTTTTCCAATGTATGAAGTGTAGTACCCGGTAAGCTAATGACTTGCTTACCATTGTCCAGCACAATAAGTTTGCTCATCGCAAGTGTATTGATGACGATAATATCGCGGTCGTAGTCATTGCCACTTGGTGTTGAGCCTTCGGTGAGCCCAGTGTTAGCGGCCTGCATAATGATGATGCAGTTGTTGGCCACGCACACTTCTAAACAGCGCCAATAGCTAACCAAGTCTTGTGGAAAAATGACGGCGAGTGCGCTACCACCGCCTGATCGCCAACCCGTGCGATAGTGTTCTGTCTGCCTGTCTCCAATAGCAACATTATCAGCCCCGAGAATGCTAATGAAGTCTTGTATAGCAGGGTGTGAGTGCATGTGTTTCAATCTCCACCCTTTAGCAACGTGCTAAAGGGATATTTGTTTACCGCAATTAATGGCTAAGTGGGCCGCTCACGCCCAATAAATAGAATGCCACCATAACTACTATGCCTGCGGTCACGACGTAGTAGCAAGTGGGTAGAATTGTTTTTCGAAGCGTAGTGCCTTCTTGTCCAAGTAGACCAACTGTAGCGCTAGCAGCAACGACATTGTGAATAGCAATCATATTGCCTGCAGCAGCCCCTACGGCTTGCGCGGCTATGATAAGTGCAGGCGAGAGATGCAGAGCGACCGCCGCCTCATATTGAAACTGACTAAACATCATATTTGACACTGTGTTTGAACCAGCGATAAAGGCACCAAGTGCACCGATGCTCGGGCTAATAAAAGGAAAGGCGTCACCAAACCAGCTTGCTAACATTGAAGCGCTAGCCATTGGCATGCTGGGTAAATCGGACAAATTGCCACCAGAGTTAATAAACAACCTAACCATAGGAATGGTGAACATCAATACAAAACCTGCACCAATAATAGTTTTACCCGATTCGCGAAAAGCGGCGCTAAATGCACTGAGTCGTTGTTGGCGTTGGCCTTGTATAAGTAGAGCAACAAGTGCCGCAATGACTAACAGTCCACCTGGCAGATATAGTGGGCTAAATGAAGCACTAACACCCGTTTCACCCAATATATTCGTTACTCCAACACTTATGCCCGTTAATAGGGATTTAATTTCGCCAAATACTCTTGAACAGACTAATAGAACTGCGACAACAAGGTATGGTATCCAAGCCACCCATTGTGGCATTGCTTTATCGATAGGCGGTGTATCTTCAGAGATTTGTAGTTTGCCTAACCACGTTGATTCCCACGCTGATTTTGGTGGGAAATCCCACTGACGCTTAGGTACCAAGAAGCCTTTCTTGGCTGCAGTGACAACGATCGCAAGGCTTACTAGGCCTCCGATAAGTGAGGGGAATTCTGGCCCAAGAAAAATGCCAGTAAGTGCATAGGGTAAGGTAAAGGCCACACCTGCAAACAATGCAAACGGAATGACTTCAAGCCCTTCTCGCCAACGTCGATTGGCACCGAAAAAGCGGGTCAACATCAGCACCATTAACACAGGCATCAAGGTACCGACGATTCCGTGGATAATAGCCACTTCAGAGGTAATGAGTTGAAGGTACTGATCCCACTGCCAGCCCTCAAGCGCTAATTGCTGGGAGATAGCTTCAGTATCTAATCCTTTGTTAACACCGATGATAATGGGAGTTCCAACGGCACCAAATGATACCGGGGTACTTTGAATCATCATGCCCATTAGCACTGCGGCGAGCGCTGGGAATCCGATAGCAACCAATAATGGTGCAGCGATAGCAGCTGGAGTACCAAACCCTGATGCTCCCTCAATAAAAGTGCCGAAACACCAAGCAATGACTATAGCTTGGACTCGACGGTCGGGAGAAACATGAGTGAAGCCTTGTCTGATGACGCTCAATGCACCGGTTTGCTTGAGTATATTGAGCAAAAACAGTGCGCCAAACACAATCCACATCACAGATACGGTAATAACAACGCCTTGTATGACTGAAGCGCCTATCCGCTGTGCTGTCATATCCCACACGGTAAACGCGAGTAAAACAGTAAAGCCTAATACAACAGGCATGGCTCGTTTCGCGGGCCATTGCAAGCCAACTAACGTAATTGCGGCGATAAGTATGGGAGTAAAGGCTAAAAGCCCTAGGGTAATGTCACTCATTGTGGGTCTCCTCGTTGTTCTTATTTTCGTTGACCCAATCCCTCTAAACGCTTGTTAAATATGGGTTAACAAATGGTAACGGGACTTTACATGTTTAAATACTGTTGATAAATATTCATAAAAGAGATAGTTTTTTTCCAAAAATGACATAATTAAACATCATAACCGAAGGACAGTCCTATGGTAAAAGCGGACGATATCTTTTTATTCGTTAACGTCGTTGATGAAGGATCTTTCTCAAAAGTTGCGGAAAAATTGGAGTTAACAAATTCAGTTGTGAGTAAGCGTATTGGCCGCTTGGAAAAGGCATTGAACGTTCAGTTACTATATAGGACAACACGCAAGCTCAGCCTGACCGACGCTGGGCAAGCCCTCTATGGCAAAGCGCGGTTAGCTAAGGAAGCGTTACAAGATGCGCAAAACTCAGTTACCGGTTATGGTGAAGCGATACAGGGAAAAATAAAAATAACCGCCCCCGCCGTATCTGCTAGTTTAGTACTTAGTGAAGCAATAGCGACTTTTTGCCGCCAGTATCCTAAAGTGCAAGTAGAGTTATCGGTAAGCAACGATTTTGTTGATTTGATTGAAGATGGATATGATTTGGCGATTAGAACGGCGCATTTAGAAGATTCTTCACTGATTGCCCGACGATTAGTTGATTCGCACTGGATGCTGTGCGCCAGCCCCGAATACATCAAAGAACAAGGCTTGCCTAGTCATCCAGATGACCTTTCTTCACATCATTGTTTAATTTACAAATACGAAGGCGCGGGCCCCGATACATGGTTGTTTAAGGTAAACGAAGAACGTTATCCCATTCAAGTACAAGGGAGATTTCACACCAATAATCTGGACTCGTTGAAGCAGGCTGCAATGGCTAATTTTGGAATTGCTTATTTACCTCGTGCCCTTATTCATGAGGCTTTGCTAGCAGGGGAGCTAATGCCATTACTCGACGAGTATGTAGATAAAGACTTGGGCATTTATGCCGTATATCCAAGAAGCCGTCAGCCAGATAAGAAGTTGTCGTTGATTGTAGAGCATTTTAGGAAGGCCTTTCAGCATAAAAAGGCCTACTTCTTCTAAAGAATTACAGCCGGTATGAGGCCGAAAATTGCAGGTAATGGGAATCTACATTTTCGATGTTTTCATCATTAATAGCATAGTTGCCAATTTCTACGCCCACATCCAAATGGGGCGTGATGCTATCTATGAGATTAACTCCCCAATGCGAGCGCTTGCGTTGCAATACGTCGGTTTCTGCCGCGCCATAGAATGCCGTTGAACGAAGGCTATTAGTCCAAAAATGGCGATAGGAAAGTGCAAAAGCCACCGTACTCTCAACTTCCATTCCTTCATCTAGCGGACTTTCTACAATATCTGGCGTCATACCCGCAGCAACATATCTACCGGCTTCGCCCGCAGTCACCTGAAAGCGAAAGTCATCTTTTCCATAAGTTGGTATTTTTCCTGCGATATTGAAAGCTGTACCAACCTCGTCCATACCTCCTTGATCGATCTTGCGGATTAGTGCGCCGAAAGACACCAAGCCCCATGATTTATTCATATTGTAACGCGCAATGAAGTCGGGAATACTTTCATCAGGGTCGGCTTCGTCGCCCGTTAACCCTACGGCACTTGCTGGCGTTCCAACATCACCGTCACCATTAGTTTCCGGGTTTTCAATAGCAAACTGCCAATTGCCATGGGTATAGCGGACTTGTGTTTCACGAATGAATACTTCACCAACATGTGGGCCGCCAAAGTCTAGTGCTTCAGGCAGGGCATGCAATGGCATAAAAGTGCTCCAATTTTGCCCAACCATCCAATTTTTATATGTGAAAAAGTAATGCCTTAACCTTGGGTTAGATGAGTTACTCACCACTTCATTGCCGCCACCGCCATACATATCAATTTCAAAGAATCCTGACACCTCTCCGTGTTGTACGGTGACATTGATACGAGACTCTCTGACGTTAAATCCGGTGTGGGACGTTTCAATAGGACGACCTCCTGGAAAATTTGCTACCCAATAGTCTTGATAGGCAATGTCACCGTTTACATGTCTTACATCAACTTTTGCATAACCGCCTAAAGACACTTTGGTGGTAGCGCCATTGATATTTGTATTTAGTAGCTCAACAGCACTGACCATTTGAGAGGGGGTAAGCAACGCCGCGGCAAAAAGCATTCCTGTGTAGATAGGGGTTCTAGTCATATGTCTTTTCTTATTTGTCGTTAATGAATTGTTAACGACGCAATGTACGGGAAACAAAGATTGATGATAATTATGCTAAATGGGGAATGACTTTTTCCAAAAGTGATATAATAGGTGGTTGTGTAGCTGTACAGAGTTGAAATACGGGGGCATACGTTTTGCGCAAAATATATTGCAGATTGCTATAGCTCTTGAGCCTTTAGTTACATTTCCTTATTGCGAAATAGTCTTAATTTGCAATTCGCAAATTGAAAAAAGCCCGTTTTCTTTTTTCAAAAAACACGCTGAAACTAGGCTTGCCTAAAACAATTTTTTTGTTTTAACCTATTGTATATAATAGATAATATTTAATTTTCAAAGCGAATTTGGACCGCTGGCACACATATTGTAAACATCATAATCACTAACCCTTGATTGTGAGTAGTCCAATGAAAAATCAGTTAAAGCCAACAATTGCAATGTTATTTGCATTCTCTTCTTGTCACGTGGCAGCCGATGCGTTTGATAGCTGCCCTTCACAAGCCTTTTTAATGCAAGACACCACAGCGCAGCTGTACGGTGTTAACTTGGTTACCGGGAACGTTGATTTACTTTCGAGTAATCTTGGTACTAATAACCGCATAAACGGGTTTGGTTTCAGCAACCACGATAGATTCCTTTACGGCTGGGGCTATCAGCACAACACTATCGTAAAAATTGGTAACGACTATCAAATTGAACCACTAGCGGTAAAGAATAAACCCGGCGCAAACTTCTTTGTGGGTGATGTAGCGCTTGCGGAAAATGCCTACTATCTCTACAAAAAAGGAAGCAACTACGGCTTATACAGAGTATCGCTTGACGAAAATGACGACGATTATTTGGATATGAAGCGCGTCATCGACGGCGGCTCGCTGTCGCTCCTTATTTACGATTTAGCATTTCACCCTACCGATGGCTATGCTTATTCTGTTGATAAATACGGTGACCTGTATCGCATAGATGTCAGCACTGGCAGTAAATCAAAAGTGAGCAACGTTGGTCAACGCGGTACTTTCGGTGCGGTTTACTTTGACTTAAACGGTACTTTCTACATTAGCCGTAACCAAGACGGCAATATTTTTCGAATCAATGTTGATCGCAGCAATCCAAAAGCAGAGTTGTTTGCCTATGGTCCAAGTTCTGGTAACAACGACGGTGCACGTTGTGCAATGGCGCCAATTGTAGACGAGTCTGCTCCAGCGACTACCGATTTCGGCGACGCGCCAGATTCTTACTTAACGTCGTTAGCGAATAACGGTGCGAGACACGGCATTGTTGAGGGTATTCATTTAGGTAGCACTATAGACGGTGAATACGACGCACATGTTGCGCCATTCACTGATGAACAATCAAATGGCGATGAAGACGGTGTTAACTTTATCACTGCGTTTGAAGCGGGCCTTGAAAGCTTCATGCAAGTGACAGTTGAGGGCGACGGTTTTCTTAGTATGTGGGTAGATTGGGACCAAGACGGAACGTTTGATGATTCAGAACAGCTTATTGTTGATAAGAGCTTGAAAACAGGAACTCACTTCATATTCGAAGAAACGCCGATAGACGTAACCTCAGGCGTTACATGGGCACGCGTTCGCTACACGACTACCAGCGGTGTAGGAGCTAATGGCGGTGTAACTGACGGTGAAGTAGAAGATTACCAAGTTGCGGTGGTAAACCCTGGTAACAGTCTTGTAAATAATACGCCGTATTTCTTGGCATACGAAGACAATTGGCCTGAAACGGGCGACTACGACTTTAACGATGTTGTTATTCGATTGAATTCGTCGATGATTGTCTCTGAAGAAAATCACGTTAAGAAGCTCAGCATGTCTGGTGAACTAACCGCGATGGGCGCCTCTTACAACAACGGTTTTGCAATTCAGCTTGAAGGTATCACAAATGAAGATATCGACAGCGACACCATTCGTTTCAAAATCAATGGCGTAGATGCAAAAGCACCGCTGCTAGAAACCGGAACAGAATATGCGGTATTGAAAGTTAGTGAAGATTTATGGAAATACGTTACTGCAGGTGGTTGCTGGTTCTATAAAACAGAAGAAGGCTGTACCTCTCAACACGAATTTAAGTTTTCTATTTCGCTTCAATTCACTCGAGACGTAAGTGTAGACAACTTCCCGCAAGCACCTTACAAACCGTTCATCTTTGCAACGCCAGGTACTGAGCACGGTGATGTATTTGCGAAAAATCCGGGAAGAGGGTTAGAAATTCACCTTAAGAACAAGACGCCAACCGCGCTGGCAGATACAAGCTACTTCGGTCTAGCAGAGGACGCGTCTACATTGAGCTCTGGCGCTACTTACCAAACGGAAAATGGCTTACCGTGGGCAATTGCAATCAATGCGAGTACATACAATAACTGGCTACATCCTCAAGAATATGTGGATATTTTAAAGGCCTATCCTAAGTTTTCAGATTTTGTGAACTCGAACGGCGAAACCAGTAAGTCGTGGTTCAAGAAAGAAAACGCTGACTCAACTAAAGTTTATTCTTATTAAGGAGCTACCAATGAAACATTTATTACTTATTCCAGCAGTTGTAATGTTAGTAGCGTGTGGTGGCGGTGGTAGTGATAGCAGTTCTACCACATCAAGCAGCAGTACAGGGCAGTCAACACCGCCAGCTAGTACACAACCAACAACTACGACGCCACCACCGTCAACAACGCCGCCATCTACAGCACCAGAGCCAGTAGATGTACCAGAGGAAACAGCGGATCTTGTGAGTGATGAAGCATTTGATTTTGTTGGTAAGAATAATCTTACACTTGCCTTAAACAACAATGCAGATGGTCAAAGAGTGTATCTAAACGTGTGTAATGACTTTTCGACAGTCAACGGTAAGGTAAAGGTGGATTATAACACTTGCCAATTACGCACCACGCTTCCAGCAGGCAGTGTTGAGTACAATTTAACAATAGGCGGTGATGTTGAGCGATTGGTAGCACAGGTATGGATTGTTGAAGATGGCGCTGAACCAATGAATTATTATTGGTCAGCATCTCAAGACAGCAACAGTTGGTCTATCGTTGTTAACTAATATTCACTAAATAAAAAAGCGCTTGCGATTGTGTCGCAGGCGCTTTTTTTTATGGGGGGGTATTAGACAATAAACCCCGCTAGCTTGGGGTGTTATCGTTTTTCATTAACCATGAATAAGCTGTCGTAAACGCGGGTTCTTGAAACTGCTTTAAGCCAGTCTCAGAAAACGGTACTGCCACAGGGTTTCTTCGTAACGATTCTTTAATTTCAGTTGGGCCAAACACAATTACGTCCAAACCCTCGATTAGCTCAATGGCAGCCTCTAATTTGAACCCAATAGCACTACCAGCAAACTTTCCCTTGCTTTGACGCTGGCGAATAATTACCGCATCAACTTGGTAGTCATCGACCAATTTGGCGAAGGTATTTTGAAAGTTCTTTAGCCCTTTCGCGCTGGTGTCTGCTAACGTTAAGCGTCGTGTTCTGCAGTCAGGAATATGAAACACGCCGTCAACCAACGACAATAGGCACAGGGTTGCATCGTTACTTTTTAAATCTACACCAAAGACCTTCATATCGTCTCCTTCAAAATTTTGTGCGCGAGTATACCTCTTTTTGTCAGGAAGATAGAGCACAAATGCTGTATCGGAACGGAATGCCGTTGAATCAAGCATTGCTGGAAGCTGGGAGAAGTAGGATGCAAGCGATTTTTCTCACTACAACCACAACCGTATGTGGATTGTTGCCTCTACTAATGGAAACCTCCGAAACAGCGTAATATCTCAGACCCGCGGCGATTTCGCTGGTGTTTGGAGAATTATTGGCCACGCCAATAACCTTAATTCTTATTCCTGTTTTATTGGGGTTAGGGAAGAAACTTAAACCATTCCCCATTTAAACCTCGAGGCTTATTCTCGCGACTAAAAATTCGATGTGTATTCATGGAGAATTTTTATGTTCAAACCCGCTATCGCTTTTTTACTGCTGCACTGTCTCTGGCACAGTGCAGGGCTTGCTCAAAATCTTCCTTTGCTTTCGACTAAGCCGATTATCGACGGAAAAAGAGACGCTTTTTTGTCGTCTCTCACGCCACGTAAGTTTAACGAGACTTTTACTTTTGATAACGAATATCTAGATGACAACGCAACGGCAACATTCAATCTAGCGGTTCATCAAGATGGGCTTTACCTCTTAATAGAAACAAACGCGTCAGCAATCAGCTACCACAAGCGCGGGTTTTTGTATGGCGACGGCTACAAGCTTGTCGTGGGGGTGCCGGCACCGTTAGGTTATTCAACGGAGTACTTTGAAGCAGTTTATTCGCCAACGCAAAAAACTGAGGACAAACCTTATAGACAGTACCTTGCCGCGTACAACTTGAAAAATGTGGGTTTGAAACTGTCTGATGCCTCTCAAAGCGCTGAAGCGGTAATGAAGTCTGGCACGTCGTTTGAGGCGTTTCTAGCATGGCAAGATATATTACCGTTTCATCCTGCACTCATGGATAGCATAGGTATCAATGTGTACTTTGCCAAGGGAATGCAAAGTAAACAAGGTGACTACGTAACAAAAGGTTTTGCCATTGCAAAAGATGAGGGCATATGGGATGAGTCACAACAATTTAGAGTGCTTCGTTCTTTTGAGATAACCAAAGACGCATCGTTCCAACATGCCTTTTCAGCCGCATTTGCCTTGTCAAATAGTACAGTAATGAGAGGGCAGCCTTTACGATTAATATATCCATTCCCCGTATCAACTCGTGACTTTCACAGCCTTACAATTTCAACAGCAAAAGGGGATGAGGTAACTGATAAGTTATCTCTGGTGCTAGAGAACAAGCCTAGTCAAATTCCAACAGCAAATTTAGCTCCCGGTGATTATTTCCTAACGTTGTCAATATCGGGGCATCACTTCACGCAACCCTTTACGGTGATGCCTAACTTCAGCATAGAGCAACGCTATGCTGAACTTGTAGGTTCGGGCGACATGGGGCAATTGGAACGCGAAACACTGGCATTTAATATTCAACGTTACCGGCAAGCGAGCAAAAATGTAAAAGCGTATGAAAAAGGTGCCCAACTTTTAACAATGCTTCAGGAATTGGACGATTTAATAGGGAAACTCGAATCTGGTGAAGCATTATTTAATGATGGTGATACCGTGTATCGAGTTGCCTTCAGATCGGCTCTAGACGGAAGCTTACAGCCGTACTCACTTAAGCTTCCAGTAGGCTATTCAACAAAAAAGCAATACCCATTATTGGTATTTTTACACGGTAGCGGCCAAGACGAACAAAAACTGTTAGACAAAGAGCGAGGCAACGGTAAATTTATCGAACTGGCGCCATTGGGGCGAGATATTTATAGTGCATATGCGTATCAGCACTCACATATTGATGTTGAGGAAGCAATAGAGCATGCATCTAAACACTTTACAATAGACGTTGACAACATCGTAATTGGAGGCTTTTCAATGGGGGGGTATGGCGCTTTAAAAATGTTTTATGAGTCTCCTTCACGGTACAAAGGTGTAGCGGTTTTTGCTGGCCATCCTAATTTAGCGAATCAGTGGATGGGCACCGATATTTATCCCGATTTCACCAAACGGAAACCCCTAAAGCGCTTTAAAGATGTGCCAGTATTTCTTTATCACGGTTCAGCTGACCCCGCGCTTAGCTTCACATTAGCAGAGCAGCTTGCGAAAAATTTAGAAGACGAAGGCGCAGAAGTGACTACTGCTTTTATCGAAAACAGAGGGCATGTTTATCAGGATGCAGCCTCACATAAACGCTTCTCAAAATGGCTAGATAGCACAGTAAAAGGGCATTAATACGCGTTGGCTTGCAACGAGCTAACGCGACTTGCGCTTTTGTCTAAGTTAACCAACCCGGTTCAACATGGGACAGTATTTTACTCTATTGATGTCAGACCAGATGGGGCTACAAATCAATTATGCTCTTCGAATCAGGGTTCTTTGTCTTTTTGTTGTTTCAATTGAAAATTGATTTAAAGCCTTGATTGCTCGTTCATTTAAATAGAAACGCTTACTTGTCGATAATATATAATAGATACAAGGAACGCCGATGTTTGATTTTTTGAAACGCCAGCAAGATAGGTTTGACGGCAGAACATCCGCCGCGATCACAGAGGCATTAGATAAGTCTCATGCTGTAATTGAGTTCACTCCCCAAGGTCAAATTATAAACGCCAATCAGAACTTCCTCTCTGCGATGCAGTACAGTCTTTCTGAAATTGTTGGACAACATCATAGTATGTTTGTTGAGTCAGCAGAGCGTAACTCAGAAGACTATCGTCAGTTTTGGCCGAGTTTAGCCAGAGGCGATTTCAAACAGTCTGAGTATAAAAGGATAAAAAAAAGCGGCGAGGTGATATGGCTTCAAGCCACTTACAACCCTATAAATGACAATAGCGGTAACGTTGTAAAAGTCATCAAATTTGCCACGGATATATCAAAAGACAAACTTCGTAATATTGATTACGAAGGAAAACTTGACGCCATTTCTAAGTCTCAAGCAATTATCGAATTCAATCCAGATGGTACGATCATTACCGCTAACGAGAACTTTTGTGGAGCTATCGGTTATCGCTTAGAAGAGATAGCCGGAAAGCATCACTCAATGTTTGTCTCACCTGAAGAAAAAGCATCATCTGAATACAAACAATTTTGGCATGAACTAAGAAATGGTGAGTTTCAGGCTGCTAGGTATAAAAGGCTAGCAAAAGGTGGGCGCGAAATTTGGATAGAGGCAACATACAATCCAATCGTTTCGCCAGACGGCGAAGTGCTGAAAATAGTTAAGTTTGCCACCGATATCACCAAGAATGTAGAAGATGAAAAACGGTTTGCTGAACTATCATTAGTTGCCAATGAAACCGACAATTCGGTGATAATAACTGATTCTGCAGGAATTATAGAGTACGTTAATCCAGGGTTTTGCAAGCTTACAGGGTATTCAGAAAGTGAAGCTATTGGTCAAAAGCCCGGCGTGATACTACAAGGTCAACATACAGATAAGAGCACGACAAGGCGTATCCGCGAGAAGCTCGACGCACAGGTGCCGTTCTATGAAGAAATACTGAACTATGATCGCCACGGGAATGCGTATTGGATAAGCTTAGCGATAAACCCTATATTCGATAAAAATGGCAAGCTAATCAAGTTTGTATCAATTCAAACCAATATTAATGAAACCAAAACTCGTGTACTTGAAAATGATGTAAGGTTGGAAGCAATCAATCAAAGTAACTTGGTTTTTGAGTTCGATCCAAATGGAGAAATGAATGCCGCAAATACGTTGGCCATGCATGCATTTGGCAGCAGCGAACTTTCTCAAACGGTTAAGATATTTGATAATTTACGAAATCGTGTGGACAAAGATGATTGGACGAAAATAGAGGCTGGGCAGGTAGTAAGCAGTAATATGAATATTCCGCTGCCCTCAGGTGATACGTTAAGTTTAGCAGTCAGTATATCACCAGTCTTTGATGTGGACGGAAAAATTAGCAAAGTCCTGGCTTATGGTGCTGATGTTTCTGAGCGCAACAATGTCATAGCGAAAACCTATGACGCCATGTCACAAGTGTTAGACCGAATCGGAAGTATTATACAAACGATCAATGGTATTTCTGACCAAACCAATCTACTTGCATTGAATGCCGCAATTGAGTCAGCACGCGCAGGTGAAGCCGGCCGAGGTTTCGCCGTGGTCGCTGAAGAAGTTCGAAACCTTGCGTTTTCAACTACAGAGTCTGCAAAAGAAATATCGACATTGATTGACGAGACCAAAGGACATGTTGACGCTTTATCTGAGTACATGGGAGACAAGTAAACAATCATTTACGAATAATGCGGTATTAGACTAAAGACTAATATGGAAAAAGCGTCTATTATTGACATAGCAACGCACTACTTTGGTGCATAAAGGACACCTTAGAAAGGACTTCGTTATGACAATAAAAGCTCGCCTACTTTCTATTCTTACTCTTATTATTGTACTTCTTGCCAGCACTATTATTGCAAAAAACGTTGCATATCAGCGTTTTGAACAACAATCGCAAAGTGGCGACAAACGCTACTTGTCTTATTTATTAGCTGACGAATTTAGACAAAGCTCGATGGATTTAACTCGTCTTTGCAGGACGTTTGTTGCAACGGGTGATAGCGCGTATTGGGACGCGTATTGGTACATTGTGCAGTGGCGCAACGGTGAAGTGCCGAGACCCGCTAACATGGATAGGGGCTTGTATCCAAACGCGCAGATGAAGCAAAGAGATATCATGACTGAGTTAGCGTTTTCTGCTCAAGAATTTGCCTTGTTAAATGAAGCGAGCAATAACTCTGATGCTTTGATTGCTACTGAAGACCAAGCAATGCGTTCAATCCAGCAAGGCAAAATTGTTGATGGCCCTCATCAACCGTTGCCTGGGGAGTCTGTGAAGGACTTTGCCGTACGTATCGTATTTGATCAAAACTATCACGATGAAGTCATGGGTATCATGACTCCAGTGAATGCGTTCTTTTCGGCCTTAGATACGCGTACTGCAAGCGAACTAAGAGCGTCTCGTGAAAGCGCAGAGCTGTGGCTATCGATTAGCCTTTTCTTGCAACTAGCGGTTGCAGGGTTGGTTGTTGTGCTAGCAATATTTACGCTACAAAAGCTGTTCAAGCCATTACAAATTGCCATTGATGCCATGCTAAATATTGGCGATGGGGAAGGTGATCTCACCAAAAGGCTTGAGCAACGAGGCAACAACGAAATTACTGCTTTAGCACGTGGCTTTAATTTGTTTGCCAGCCATATTCAGGAGGTCATTCTTGAATTGCGACACGCTGTTGAAGAAATTGCCCAGTCTTCAGCTGAACTCAATGTAACCGCAAACTCTACGGATAAAGCATTGCTTAAGCAAAAGCAGGGGATTGAGCAAGTATTGGTTGCGATTTCTCAAATACTACCTGCGGTTGAAGATGTTGCCAAAAATGCGAGCCAAGGGCTGGAACAGGCCTCATTAGCAGAAAAAGCGGCAACGGGCGGCATGTTGGTAGTGAATGACGTTAACGGCAATATCGATGAATTAGAGACTGATATGGACAATGCGTCACGTGTTATCTCAATGTTGGCTAAAGACACAGAAGAGATTGGTTCGATATTAGATGTTATTCGCGGTGTCGCCGACCAAACAAATCTACTGGCACTAAATGCTGCAATTGAAGCTGCGAGAGCCGGAGAGCAGGGCAGAGGTTTTGCGGTAGTGGCCGACGAAGTTCGCACTTTGGCGCAGCGTACGCAAGATTCCACGGCAGAAATTCAAACTATGATAGAAAAGCTTCAATCGGGTGCACAAAATGCGGTTGAAGTGATCAATCAAAGTAAAGCGCGCACTGATGCGTGCGTTGAGAATAGCCAGGCTGCATCGCAAGCCCTGCAAGAAATATCGGCTTCAGTAAATGCAATAAACAACATTAGCCAACAAATAGCGTCAGCGACGCAGGAACAAACGGCAGCTATTGCCAGCATTCAAGACAGCGTTGATAGTATTAATCAAGAAATTGAAAATACCTCTGCGGCGTCTCAACAAACATCAGGCACTAGCGAAGGAACTTCGAGATTGGCGGGTCATCTACAAGGTTTAGTGAGCCAATTTAAAGCGTAGTGAACAGCATGCGAAGGAATGAAGAGTATTTGTAAATCAGCTGTGCCTATTTCGATTTTACGGGATGGGCCAGCGTATTTAGCTAAAATACCTTTTTCCATGACTGCTGTTTTTGAGAAAGAGCTGTAGCTATCTAAGTAACTGAATAATTTATATAAACTATTATTCTTTGAATTGCTCTGACATTATTATTTTCAAAATTCCTTACAAAACAAAAACGCAGAGATAGTTCGCTTTAAAGACGCTGTTCAAACTTTTCCGTTAATAAAAGGTTAAAAAAAGTTGTTTATTTTACAATTTTGATTTAATTTACCTCTATGAATAAACCGGTTCACATTATTTTTAAAAGTGTTTCCGGTTTTTTTTAAAACATAAAGTGAACCGGTTCATTTTGTGTAGCCATGAAGAAGCTAAATGCCAAAGAAGTGCTCAATGGCCCGGAGCAGTGGAAATGCATAGAGTTTCTATGAACAGTGAAAAGCGTTGAGGTAAATAATTAAATGTTTAACCAAGCAAACCAACTCACAAGATGGTTCGGCATATCTGCTTTAGTCGTCTCGTTAAGCGCATGCTTAGGTGGAGAATCACTCAATACAGAGACAGCAGTCTACGAACCAGAATCAAGACCTCTCAATGTCATTGCACCTGAAGGGCAAGAAGTAAAACCTGGCGATTCAGTCACGCTAACTAGTCGATTAGTTGGTACCGTTTCGGGGCAATACATTCAGTGGGAACAAATTGCCGGTCCAATTATGGATATCGATGATGTTAATTCGGATTCTATTTCTTTTACCGTGCCAGACAGCGTGCTCGCAGCTACATTGGTATTTAATGTTCATGCGTTAAATGAAGATGGCAGCGCTGCAACAGATGCAAATGGCGACGCTCTGGTCGACACCGTTAGTATTACGGTATTTGATCCTGATTCAGTAGTGCAATTGGATGTTAGCGATTCATCTACTGTGCTCAATGGAGCGTCTCTAGTCGTTGAGGGTGATGACCAGTTCATCTTAGGCGCAAATAAGGATACTCATACTGCTGATATAGAACCCGGCATGTCAGTAGTATTCAACGTAAATGACGTGCAAGGCGCATTTACCCTTAACGTACGCTATGCGATTCCTTCTGACTACGGCGGTAAAATGGCCGGAGTAAGCGTTAATGGCGTAGACTATGAACTTAGCTTCGATGCCACAGGCTCATGGGAAGAAATTAGAGTAGGCGTTGTCGAACTTAAAGACGGAGTGAACACTATTGAAGTAGGTGGCGGCTGGAATTACTACCGGATTGACAGCATATCTCTGATCCCTTCGGCAGAAACGCCACCGCCGAAACCCGTTGTACCAGAGCTTGTAAATCCAAACGCGACGCAAGCATCAAAAGATCTTGTGAGCTTCCTTGGTGAAAACTACCTGAGCTACACACTATCAGGTCAAACTGAGTTTCCAACCAAAGACGGTGATGAATTTCCGCTTATTGAAACGCAAAAAATTCTTGATGCGACTGGTGACGATGCTCCTGCGGTAGTTGCGTTCGATTATATGAACTACTCATCATCATATGCTGGCGGAAATGGCAGCTTTGAAGGGTTATCTGAGTCAATTATTAAACACCACAATGACAGCAACATTATTGTGTCAGCCTTGTGGCATTGGCGTGCTCCGAGTGGTAACACAGGAGATGGCGACGGCAGTTTCTACAGCGATGGAACTACTTTTGATTTATCTGCGGCATTGGCGGATACCGATAGTGAAGAATATCAACAGCTTATTGATGATATGGATACTATTGCTGTTGAATTAAAGAAACTTGCTGATGCTGATATCCCAGTAATTTGGCGCCCAATTCACGAAGCTGAAGGTGCATGGTTTTGGTGGGGTAACTTCGGTGCCGATACATTTAAGGAACTTTGGGTATTGATGTACGACCGTTACACCAACACTCATGGTTTGAATAACCTTATCTGGACATTTACGCATACTGCAACATTAAGCAACGATTGGTACCCAGGTGACAATTATGTAGACATTGTTGGCTATGATGGTTACGCAGAACCACGTAACGATACTTCAGCAACATTCTTTAGCCAGTACAATACATTGAAAGATCGTCACGATGGCGTGAAGCTAGTGGCGCTAACAGAAACTGGCACGATTCCAGATGTTACCTTAATGCATGAACAAAAAGCGTATTGGTCGTTCTTTATCACGTGGAATTCTGAATTCTGGAACCCAGACTCGGTTATTGGCCCACAAGGTGCTAACCCATCTGATATTGACGTTTTCTATGCTGGCGATAAGGTACTTAACTTAGCCGACGTTCCTGGAGGTAGAGAGCAAGTTTCAGGTATCTATACCGATTTCGAAGCTGACACTTACCATTGGGAAGGACAGGTTAATTGGTCACCAACGGACGGCTTGAATGTAAACAACATGTGGGCAATGTCTGGTTCGATGGCACTAAACCTGACTAAAGACTTAACCATATACGAAGCTGTTGAAAACGTTGTGTTCCAAACCTATCCAGAGGGCGGCTTGGACGTCACAGACAAAGTAGCAATAAACATTTATGTAGGCGCGGTTGACGCAGGCAGTGAAGTCAACGCTCATATTTTCTATAAAGCGGGTGAAGGTGACGCAGTACAGAGTTGGCCAGCAGCAGACGCACTCGTTGATGGCATGGCAAAACTCACTATTTCTTTGCAAGATGTTATTGACGCTGGAGTGACATCACTGAATGGCCTTGGCGTGCGCTTCCAAGGTATGGATGCCACACAAACCGCCGCTAAATTTTATGTAGATCGCGTTGAAACGGTAGATGCTGACGGTAACCTGTCTATGGTGTACGACTTTGAACCTGAAGTCCCTTTCTGGCATGGCCAAATCAACTGGGGTACTACAAGCGGTACTACACTCTCATCGGCATGGTCAGCCATGGGCGGACAGTCATTTGGTCTCTATAAAGACTTAACTGCCTACGAGAGCGTGGAAAATGCTGTTATTCAAGCGTATCCAGAGGGAGGGATTGATGTATCAGGGTTCACTGCAATTAAGGTATATGTCAACGCCATTGACGCAGGTTCTGCAGTTAACGCGCATATCTTTTACAAAGCTGGTGAGGGTGATGCCTACCAAAGCTGGCCTGAATCTACAGTACTTAATGATGGTGGCACTGAGTTAATGATTGATCTTACTGATCAAACTGATGGTGATGGCAACGCAGTAAACTTAACGTCGTTGAACGGAATGGGTGTTCGTTTCCAAGATATTGACAGCACAAGCATGCAAGCCAAATTCTTGATTGACGCCATCATGGGTGTAGATGCAAACGGTAATGAAACATTGCTATACAACTTTGAAGGCACCGGTGAGTTTGAGTTGCAAATCAACTGGGCACCAGCAGCTGGACTTCAATTATCTGATGGGTGGTCTGCTTCGGGTAACCGTTCACTTGCCGGCTACACCACTATTGAAGATGGTCAAGAAGTTATCCTCCAAACTTACCCAAGTGGCGGCATCTTGCTCGCTGACGGTGTTACCTCACTATCACTCACGGCCAACGTTGCGGATGCGACAGACGGTGTGACCGCCAAGTTGTGGGCTAAAGATCAAGATGGTGCATGGCGAGACGCTGGCGCCGTCCCAGTAACAAATGGTGGTATTGACCTATCACTAGATATCTCTGATTTGAATGAGCTGCAAGGGTTTGGTGTTCAATTCCAAGGCCTTACCAATGAACACTCTAAGTTTTACATCGATGACCTTGTTTTCAACTAAACAAGCTGACTGGGCGGGAGTCCTGCCCAGTCTTTAGATACATAAAAAGACAAGGTTATAAGCATATGATGTATGAGGAAAAGAATATGAAAAATTTAGTATGTCAGGGTAAGAAAAGCCTAGTGGCATATAGTGTTGCGCTCGCGCTAATGAGCGCGGCAACAACAGTGAACGCGCAAAGTGACGAAACCAGTGCTTCTTCAGAAGATTTAGTTGAAGTAATTCAAGTACGTGGTCTGCGTGGTTCTTTAGTTAAGTCGATGAATGAAAAACGCTATGCAGACTCTGTTTCAGATACGATATCAGCAACGGATATTGGTAAATTACCAGACGTAACTATCGCTGACTCTCTCCAACGTATAACGGGGATTCAGATAAACCGTTCAGGTGGTGAAGGTTCATCGGTCAATATTCGTGGCATTAATCAGGTGGGTACAACGCTCAATGGCGAGCAAATGCTGTCTGCTGGAAGCGTTACCACGGTACAACCCGATTTTACAGACATTCCGTCAACTATGGTATCTGGACTAGATGTGTTTAAGTCTAGAGAGGCAAACATGATTTCCTCGGGTATGTCTGGCGTTATCAATTTAAGAACTTATCGTCCTTTTGATCTTGACGATGGATACACGGTTAACGCGAGAGCTGAAGCTACTGATGGGTCTATGGGGGATGAGACTGATAGCCTTTTTTCAACGTTTTTCGGCTATAACAATAACCGCGAATTTGGTGCAACATTAACAGTCACTGCGTCTAAGAAAAACCTTGCGGATTACCTGTTTGGTTCAACAGGCACCGACTGGGGGTTTGCTGCTTCAGAAGCGTCCAATTTCGCTGCTCCCAATGTAGATGCGAACGGCAATGGTACAACAGATGATGTTTTTTATGCCTTTCAAGGGCACCAAGCATCAAACCAATTTATAGAACGCGATCGCATAGGAATAAACGGCTCTGTTCAATGGCAACTTACTGATAACATTGAATTGTTAGGTGAAGTCTTTTACACCGACATGGATGAATTTCGCACTCAAGCTGGATTTGTCGCTTCCCAGGCTTGGCAAAACGTTACGGGTTGGTTTAATCCTGACGCTGATGGGTTTACCTCCCACGAAAACTTCACCAAAGACGCCGATGGGAATGTTGTCGATTTAGGAGGAACACTTAATTCTTTTCATTCAGGAGTGCTTCAAGCACGCAGAACTATGGTGCACTCAGAAGCAGACGCCATAGAAAAGGAGTCTCTTAACACTAACCTAGAGCTGCGATATGACAACGGCGATAATTTCACAGCATCTTTCCGCTGGGTTCATGGTGAAGCGAGAAATGACAATGCTCTCAGTGTCGTTGACGCCTATATAAATAGTGGCTCACAAGTCGGCGCAACTTACAAAGGCGAAGGTGGTGTAGATATTGATGATGTGAACCCTTGGGGATACGACGGTGTAGCACCAACCCTCCCTGACGGTAGCACTGTTGACGGTTTCACCGTGATTCCAGTTGGTATTCGTTACGCTGGAGACCGGCAAATATGGTCCCTACCGACCGAACAGAATATAAATGGAGAAATGATTTCAGAGGTCTTTGGTAGTAATGTTAACCGTTACTCACTAACCTCGACAAACCTAACCGGCAACCAGCGAGACGCAGAGCTTGATGTCTTTCGACTAGATGGCAGCTATTTATTTGACCTAAGGCATTTGAGGTCTGCTGACTTTGGTGTTCGCTATGGCGTCCGCGATATTGAACAAAAAGCTTGGATTGGAGGTGTTGCACGTACCAATGCATACGGCGACGCATTCCTATCACGCTGGAAAGATTCGGCAAGCCAAGCCCCTGAAACGCTGGAATCGTTTATTGACCCTATTTCATTCGCTTCACTACAAGAAAGAGGGCTAATAACGCAAATCAGCGACTTTCAAGGGGTAAGTGGTTTGGGCTCTTTGTATTTTGCTGATCCCAAAGCAATGTCAGACCCTCTTGCATGGCACAATGCGGTATATGGTCAAAACATTCAGTCTCCCGATGGCGCGAATTCCTATGATCTAAAAGAAACATCAACCGAAGCTTATGTTCAGTTTAATCTGGACGGTGAGTTAGGGGATATGACGTACCGAGGTAATATTGGCCTTCGCTATGTTAAAACGGAGCTAGACATCAACCAGTCTGATGTTGCGAGTAACGGTTTTGCCACCTACAACGGTGTTGAATACATTTTATCTGGCGCGTTGGGTATGCTTCCGCCTGCCTCAGCGGTTATCAATACAACAAGAGATTACGACGATCTCTTACCGTCAATAAACTTGGCATTCAACCTCACAGATGATCAAGTACTAAGAGTATCTTACGGTCAAACTGTGACACCTCATAACACCAATAACCTAGCAGGTGGAATTAATGTAACGCGTATACTGGCATGTAATGTACAAGCGCCTGACGGCTCTGACGTATTCTGTGCTACATCTGCATCTCAGCAAGGTAACCCATCACTCGAGCCATGGCGTTCAACGAACTATGATGCTAGCTACGAGTGGTATTTTAGTGATACTGGCATGCTAAGCGTAGCCGCTTTTGCTATTGAAATAGAGTCGTTCATCACAAATACCACGCTTATGCTTCCCATCCCAGATAGTGACGGTACGGTACGTGGTTATGATCTAGTCACTGAGGAATTTACCGGTCTTGTTCCTACTACAACTATCGGAAATGGCGAGGGAGCGAGTGTAGAAGGTATTGAGTTTGGGTATCAACAAGGTTTCGACTTCCTAGACGGTATTTGGCAGAACTTTGGGGTAAACGCTAACTACACATATTCGCCTAGCACCAGTGACGAGACTGACTATTATGGTAATGATACGCCAATGTTTGACAACTCTGAACATCAAGCGAATTTAGCGCTTTGGTATGAGGACGACAAGTTACAGTTTAGAGTTGCGGGTAACTATAGAAGTGAAACCTTCTTGTCTATTCGTCGCTTAGGCGAATACGAATTAGCACAATATCGAGAAGCGACTTTCTATCTCGATGCATCAATGAGCTACGACATCAATGACAACTTTACTGTGTTGCTACAAGGCACCAACCTGACCGAAGAGACTCGTCGTCAGTACTATCAATGGGAAGACATGCTAGACAAAGTTTTCCTCAATGAACGACGAATCACCCTCGGTGTGCAGTACCGCATGTAATCATCAACAAACGGGGCTGTCGCCCCGTTTTTTCTTCAAGGATCTACAATGAACTTTCGAACTGCCATATTTCTCTTGGTCTGTTCTCTATCTTTTGCCAGTTGCGCAACGAAAGTTGAGAAAACCGACCCCGCATTTGAACACTTCATTACCGTAGAGGGCACGATGCTTTATGACGGTGATGAACCTTTTCGATTCTTATCTTTCAACGTACCTACGCTCAATTACGTTGAAGACAACATGCAATTCACTAATCCCAATCCCTATGGGTTGCCATCATCATTCGAATTGCACGATGTATTCAAAACCATCAACCAACTTGGTGGGCGAGTAGTGCGCTCTTATACCATTCCCGTACACAACAAAAACTTTCCCAAAGAAGCTATCACCTTTGTAGAAGCGCCTGGTGTTTTCAATGAGGAAGCATTTCGCAAACTTGATGAGGTTATCGCACTTGCGGGGGAGTACAAAATAAGACTCGTCATTCCATTACTTAACAACTGGCAATGGATGGGCGGAAGACCCAATTACGCTGATTTTCGTGGTAAAACTGAAGATGAATTTTGGACTGACGAACAACTTATCGCTGACTTTAAACAGACCATTGCCTTCGTACTTAACAGAGTCAATACAATCACAGGGATCCCTTACAAAGACGACCCTACTATTATGGCATGGGAAACAGGGAACGAGTTACAAAACCCACCAGAATGGGGAGTTGAAATAGCCCGCTATATAAAATCGATAGATCCCAAACATCTCGTCATCGATGGGTTTCACGCCATTCACTTGGAAGATCATTCTGTTTGGATACAGCAGTACTCAATCGACGAGCCTGCAATAGATATGATCAATACCCATCACTACGAACCGAACGCTACTGAAACAATTGCCAATCTCAAAAAAACCGTCGAAATGATTGGTGGTAAAAAGCCTGTATTCTTGGGCGAGTTTGGTTTCATTAGCACGACTGGCATTGAGCGAATCTTAGACTATGTAATCAATGAACCTGCCATTCCGGGCGGTTTTATTTGGAGTCTGCGTAGACATCATCCTGAAGGAGGGTTTTACCACCATTCAGAGCCTGTAGGTTATGGTCTGTATCGAGCGTATCACTGGCCGGGTTTTGACGA
Source organism: uncultured Alteromonas sp. (assembly GCA_964454185.1). Taxonomy (GTDB): domain Bacteria; phylum Pseudomonadota; class Gammaproteobacteria; order Enterobacterales; family Alteromonadaceae; genus Alteromonas. The sequence goes on along the minus strand of CAYVST010000017.1, from coordinate 22,463 downwards.
CGGCGAATCCTATGACGAGCGAAATTTACTGTCACTGTATCAACAAAAGGCATTTGAAATTCAAAACCAGAAGGTGCCAGAAATTGTCCCGCCGGAGCCTCCTACACTATTGCCTTTCTCTGAATCACCCATTTTTAGTTGGCAAGGGTCAGTAGGTGCTTATGGCTATGACATTCAACGTTCAACCTCCGCTGAAGGCCCTTGGAAAACCATAGCTCACAATATCGATGATATCGAAACACCGGGGTTCGCACTTTACAGTGATACAAGTGGAACAACAGGTGTCCATTACTATTATCGTGTAGTAGCGCGCAACCAAGCCGGTGAGTCTTCACCCTCAAACGTTGTCGAAATCACAGTGGATTATAAGACACTGGTTGATGGTGCTCGAAATTTATCTGTTTTAGATGACAGTAAAGGGATTGAAATTAAAACCCGAGATTATCGATCTTTCAAAGAAGCATACAGTCGTCTACACGGCAATAAGGGAAGCAGTATTCGCTATGTTGTACCTGGAGACGCAATAGGCATGATTATATATGCCTACGAGCAAGGTGACGCCAATCTATTAGGTTTTGCGTTTGAAGATTCAAATTCACCTATTAATTCCGACCAACTACAAATCGATGGTTTTGCTCTTGCAGAAACTAACTATGACTACCTAGTTCCACGTCGTTATGCCTTGTCTTTAGATGGACAAAACAACGTGACTATAAACTTTAGAGATACGGCTGATATCGTCAGAGTGGAGATGCTTTATCGTGACTAATACCAATCCCCTTACTTGTTTCAAAGCATACGATGTGCGCGGTCAACTGGGTTCTCAACTAACCCCCGACGTTGCTTATAGAATTGGCCGAGCCTATGCAGATTATTTCAGCCCTGAATCTGTTGTTGTGGGTGGCGATGCTAGGCTTACATCAAAGGCAATTAAGTTTTCTCTTGCTGCTGGTCTTATTGATGGCAACACGAAAGTCATTGATATTGGTATGTGTGGCACTGAAGAAGTCTATTTTGCCACCATGCACCTGCCAGTAGGTGGTGGAATCGAAGTTACCGCGAGTCACAACCCCATAGACTACAATGGCATGAAATTGGTTAGAGAAAAGGGCATCCCCGTCAGTGGAGATACGGGGTTAAATAGCATAAAAGCAATTGCTGAAAACTACGAAAGTGAATGGATTGACGCTCAACTAGCGTATTGGACTCTCGACCAATACGCTACAGACACCTTCATCAGTGGCAAAGACGTCATCAATGAAGATAAACTACACTCATCAGGAAAGTATGAACGTGATTGCTGTCGTAGTGCCTATGTTGACCACTTAATGACGTACATTACGCCCAGCAACTTGTCTCATTTGAAAGTCGTCGTCAATGCGGGCAATGGTGCGGCCGGTCCAACGTTGGATGCTATTGAGTCAAAACTAAACGCGCTAGGTGTACCTATTGCCTTCATAAAAATCAATCATGCGCCTGACGGTAACTTTCCCAATGGTATCCCCAACCCCATGCTTGAAGAGGGGCGAAAAGCAACTCAAGACGCGGTCATTAAACATGGCGCAGACTTCGGAGTAGCGTGGGACGGTGATTTTGACCGCTGTTTCTTATTTGATCATAAAGGCAACTTTATAGAAGGCTACTATATCGTGGGTCTACTCGCTGATGCCTTCTTAACTAAGAATTCTTCTGACAAGGTTGTTTTCGATCCTAGGCTGTATTGGAATACTCAAGAGATCATCACTCGTCACAATAGTAACGGGGTTATGTGTAAAACAGGGCATGCATTTATCAAAGAGCGCATGCGTAAAGAAAACGCCGTTTATGGTGGTGAAATGAGTGCACATCATTATTTCAAAGCCTTTTCTTATTGTGATTCTGGCATGATCCCATGGCTGCTCATCGCCGACTTGATGCGCCAGAAAATGACCACATTAGCGGATATGATAGAGGCACGTATCAGCGCGTTTCCAACGTCTGGAGAAATTAATATTCAGCACAAAGCACCTGAAGAGGCGATGGAAAGAATTAAGCAACACTTTGAAAAGCGCGCAACAAGTGCAGATTTTACTGATGGTATAGGGTTCAATTTTGATAGCTGGCGATTTAATCTACGTCAGTCTAATACCGAACCCCTATTAAGGCTTAATGTTGAAACAAGGCAGGACACTAAACTATTGAAGGCACAAACTCAGACGCTATTGCAGTTCATTGGTACTGAGTAACTTGCTTCCCATAGGCGCTATCTTTTACTGATAGCGCCTTTATCGGTTGTTGCGACTCACTAGGTTAGAGAAAGCGTATCATTTCAACGGTGTGATACATCGACTTTCCGATACTGCCTTTTAATTCTGAAGTGACAGGTTCATTGTATTCATTAAGAAAAGAGAACTCTCCGCCATATTCGCTATCAGAGAAATGTTCAAAGAAAAACGCAAGCAGTGCATCTCGTTCGTCGCGATATGCTCCGTGTAAACTGAGCGCTATAATCGCTTCGCAGTGTTGCCACCATGCTTTTCGTTCATCAGTTGGTAGATTCGTTAACGGGTTAAAGCCGCCAGCAAAACCTTGTGTTATTCCACTCTGGCCGTAAATCTGCTTAGCTAGAGTTGCGCTAATAATTTGTTGTCCTTTTGTCAGCAATATCATGCGCTTTTGCAGCGATAAAAACGGCCATTTTGAAGCTCTTAAAAAAAGCGCAGCTAATTGAAAATTATGGCCAGGGCTAACATCACTACAAATACTATCTAGAGTGGATTCGCAGGGCTGCCAACGTTTGTCATACTTAACGTTTACCCAATGCAAATCCTCATTCCAACCGATTTCACTGAGTAGTGTTATGTGCTCTTTAAGAATAATTTCGTATTCTCGGCGTTTTTCTATATCTGCCATCCACAAATTCGCCATGTACGCGGTTACGGGGTACATCAATGACTGAATAGACTTAGATTGAGAGATTTGACCTTGACCTATTTCGTACGCGCCGACAAAACCAAGGTTAATGGGGTCTCGAAATCGCTCAACAAACGCCTTATGCAGCAGTCTTATCGTATGCAGGAGCTGTTCGTTGTGAGTTTGTCTATACAACTCTACCATACCATTCAAACCATAGGCTTGTTGCCATATATCCAGTTGTTGATTCTCATCCCTTATCAACCCATCGTTATGGAAGGCGTTGCTGTTTGGTTTTCTCACCCAAGATAAGAAATAACTGCCATGCTCATCTTCACCTAGCATATGATTCAATTGAAACTGTGCAGCTGCTTGGGCTTTTGAAAGATTCTCCGGGCTTATAGATGAGCTATATGCAAGTGCATATATCGCGCGACTTAATGCAACGGTATAGATTTTATCTGAAACTATTGCACCTTTATTATCGATTTCTGAATAATAGGCTCCGGAGCGAGGGTCGAAGGCGTTGTCATTAAAAAAACCAATGAGCGATGTCATCTCATCCCTTACTTGTTTTGTATCTACCTCAATACGATGGGTGCTGATACAACTCTGGCTTAAGAAAGCAAATAATAAGGCTAACGCACTTGAACGCTTCATAGGGGGATACCGTTTTTCTGCTTACTGATAACAACCTACTCTTACATCATTTAGCTAAGAGAGCTCATTCAGGAAGAAACGCAAAGCATTCTTCAATGAGCCAAATGCAATATCATCGAAAGGAATGCTATTTTTATCAATCCAAAAAAAGTCGCTAATTTCAGTGTGCTCTTTTTGTATATTGGGCATCGATTTTAGGGTAGTGGTAAACACAGCGTCACACGTGTGGCAAATGACATCCTTATAGAGGTAATCGTTGACACCAGATGACAAGTAATTCCATGTGTTTATGACAAGGCCGAGTTCTTCTTTAACTTCGCGAGTAAGCGCAGCCTCAAGGGGCTCATTGTGGTCAACGAAGCCCCCGGGCAAATCCAACATCCCTCGCCCAGGCGCTTTTTCTCGACGGGTAAATAGAATTTTATCGTTGAACTGAATAATACCTGCCACTGCCGCTGCCGAGTTTTTATAGAAGGTAAACCCGCAATAGATGCATTCAAAAGGTGCCAAATGTCGACGACAGTGTTGGTTTTCTCCGCAATCTGGGCAATACCTAAAGCCATTTTTCATAGAATAAAACCATTGCCGCTTAGTAAGGTACGGATAAAGAATCCAACATAGATTCCTCACCTTCCTTAACCAAGATTAACCGCCTTAATTTGGTCACGGCACTCCATGGCTTAATACTGTTATTTTGCACTACAGAAAGCTCTAGCGTTGTTACGCCCTCGGGTATCTTAAAACTACCAACATACTGGCGAGGGCTTCCGTTAAATTCAATAACTTCCGTTTGATTGTCTAGAGTAAATAACACTTCGATACCAACCGAATCCGTACTTTCTTGGGTGACATAGAGATGATATTTTCCAGCAACTTCGTTTTCTAAAGTATAAGTAGCCTTGTCGCCTTCCGAGGACATTCCCGATAAGTAATGAGCACGACTAAGCGAATTTCCAGACGTCGAACTAGGACCAAAGCCATTAATAACGGCTACGGGACTGTCTTTTTTAATCATGTAAATTGGCACTTGAAAGCTGGTTTTGGTGCCCATGATGTCGTTATATGCCGCATCAAGCTTTGCAATAAGTGATTGTGCAACTTTTGGTTCAGTAGCAATAATATTAGTGGTTTCTAGTGGATCATCTTGCATATCAAACAGCAAATATGGCCCAACTGGTTCAGGGTAATCTGGCCTGTCCATTGCGGGGTTTAGAATTAGTTTATGGGTTTCAGTGCGCAAACCAATAATTTGAGATGATACATGCATTTGTGCTCTAGCATTATCATCAATAGGAGTCCATTGATTAAAAAGAGGTTTGTCCGATCTCACATCATGAGATGCTAGAAGTGTTGCTCTTGCATTTTTGCCGCCGGTATTCCCCTGTAAGTAAGGTAAGAACGACTGACCATCAATCTTAGGGGCATCTTTTGCCGGCTCTGCGTCAATCAAGTCTAATATTGTAGGTAAGATATCTTGCACATCAATGTATCGTTTAACATCGGAGGGCATAAATCTAGAAGGCAACGACACAAATAGCGCTGACCTCACGCCATTTTGCCATGTTTGCCCTTTGTTTCCATTCATGCCAGTCGGATTGCGCTCTGACCACTCTTGTTTTGTCATTGCACCATAATTACTGCTGTCCCACCATGGGCCATTATCACTGAGAAATATCACAATAGTGTTGTCAAGCTTTCCACTTTTCTCCAGGTGAGCAAGCAGTCTTCCAATCTGAACGTCCATCTCTTCAATCATGCCATATAGGTTGGCAATGGCAGGGCGGTAGCCTTTTTTAATATACTTTCCAACAAAGCGCTTAGGAGCGAGCCATGGCTCGTGAGGTGCTAAATAACTCGCGTAAGCGAAAAAAGGTGTGGCATCACTAGCATCAATAAAATCGATAGCATAATCTGAGATGACTTCACTTACCCACTTACCATGTTCTACATAATCACCATTGTGCCAGCCAAAACTATTCTCGTGCTCATAAAGTTCTGCATAGTAAGCGTCATCAAACCCTCTATTCCACGGAAAATATCCCTCGGTTTTGCCACTGTGCCATTTTCCCCAAATACCAGTTCGGTACCCTTCGGCACGAAGGTAATCCGACATGAGCCGTTCGTCTCTTTTCAGAAAGTCTCGGCCGCCATGTACACCTGAAACCCCTGTTTTATAGGGATGTCGCCCTGTGAGTAAGGCGGCTCGGGTAGTCGCACATACTGGCGTTACAGTAAAATCAGAAAACCTTACCGACTGAGAGGCGAGCGTATCTAGGTTCGGCGTTTCAATGGACGGATGATGGTGAAATGACAAATCATCATGGCCAAGATCATCTGCCATAATAATTAAAATGTTAGGTTTGTCAGGTGCTGGTGTCGCCGATACTTGAACGCTTACTAACGTGACTAAACCAATTAAAGCTGCATATTGTCCAAATTTATCCCACATAACTTAAAGCCTCAGCATGTGCCATTAGCAAGTGATAGAGAGTACTAGCAGGCGCCTGAGACTCGAGTGGTCGATTGTCTGCACCCAACTGATCGATATATAGTTCAGGGTGTTTGGAGTTTCTATATTTCGTCAATAGTACGTCAATCGCCCACGCTGCATGACTCTCGTAATCAAAGCTCTTATCCCCCGCTTTCGATAGCGCTAACGAAGCTTTTACCCATTCTGTCATTGGCCAACAACGCTTCGTAGCTTTAAGTATTTCGCCAGTTGGAGACACTTCATCGAAAAGTACGCATGCGTCATCATCAACGCCAATTCGAACGGCTTGTTTGTACAATACTGTGCAGTAGTGCAATACCGGTTTTTTTGTGAATTTGTGATATTGCATTAGCAGCCAAATCCACTCCATCATGTGACCCGGCTCTACGATGTGCCCTTTGCATGCGTTGAGTTTCCAATCTGTATCAAAATACTCGCGAACGACGTTGTTGTCTGCGTCGAAAAATACATTTTCAAACAAACTGAACATTTCACCAGCGTAGGCTAGCCATCGGCCATCTCTGGTAAATTGATACAAGGTCAAGAATGCCTCAAACAAATGCATATGCGGATTCTGGCGACGAATATTGCTTTCGAGTGTGTCTTCATCCCAGCCACTTTTTAGACCTTTGAGTTGGAGTTCAATCTGGCTTATCAGCTTTTCAGCATTGTGCAGGGCATTAAGGTCGTTGAATACATGATAGCGCCAGCCATAGGCTAGTAAGAAAAATGCACAGTCATACAAATCTCGATGAGGAAGAATCACTGTGTCTGTTGCATCTAATGCATGTGGATAAAACCCAGGGATAAGACTGTCCGTTTTATCTGTGAGGAAGCTCTCAATTTTTTGCACAAGAGCTGGACCGTTGCTGATCCAGCTTTGATGTTGTGCGTAGGACAGAAAGAACATCTGTCTTGCCTGTACACGAATACGCTTGTTCGCATTGGTATCTGGCTCACCGTTATCAAGAAAGCGTTCAATGGCAGCCCCATTTTCTGAAAAACCACTTTCAATCCAGAGAGGAACGACTTCTTCCTTGAGCCACTGATCATATTTGTACACTGAACGCACTAAATCTGCGTTGAACTTTTCGGCCAACGGAACCATTGAACATTATCCACAATAGTACTTAATGTGTACTATCATACATAAAAAATGAACCGGTTCAATTTTTTGTTGGCGATATTTCATTTTGGAGGGGCGGTGCTCTCTCTTATCACAAATTCGTAAGGCAATATGTGGTCGTCGACAAGAATAGGTTTATTTTGAATCATATTGAATAGGAGTTCTGCAGAGCGTTCACCTATTTTTTCTGCGGGCTGAGAAACCGTAGTTAGCGCTGGAACTACGTATTTGGCAACCTCCATGTCGTCAAACCCCGTTATTGAAATATCTTTTGGAATATTAATGCCTTTATCAATGAAGCCACGCATTGCGGCAATAGCCATTTCATCGTTCATACAGAAAATCGCGGTAGGCTTATTTTTCATTTGGCAAAACTGTTCTGCGGCACTCAAACCAGACCAGTAATTGAAGTCACCTTCTATGACAATCTGCGGGTCAAACTCTATATCGGCATTCGCAAGTGCTTGCTTGTAGCCTTGCAATCGGTCTATTGAGTGAGGGTTGTCTGCTAAGCCCGATATAACCCCAATCTTTTTGTGGCCCAAGTTTATCAGGTGGTTGACTACTTTTTCTGCTGCACCAACATTATCAATTCTGACCGAGCAATAAGGCGTATGGACACTACTACTGGCATTTACCGCAGGAACACCATTTTTGGGCAGGAGAGAATCAGACTCTTTGTAGGGACGAAGATTGATCAGACCATCAGCCAAGCGTGTTTCGACCATTCTGATAAAATCTTTTTCTCGATCAGCAGAATCTTTAGTATCTCCGAGAAGTACATTGTAGCCCGCGTGTTGAGCAACTGACTCAATGCCACTAATCACTTTTGCAAAGAAGAGGTTAGCAATATCTGGCACCATAACAACAATAGTGTTCGACTGCTTACTTCTAAACTGTTGCGCCAACATATTTGGCTTGTAGTTAAGTTTCTTTATAGCCGCTTCTATTTTTACTAAGTTCTTTTTCGTTACTTTTTCGGGGTGACTAAGCGCTTTTGAAATTGTGCCGGTAGATAGTCCTGCTTCTTTTGCTACATCGCGAATGGTGGCCACTAGGCTTCGCTCCTTTACCAGTAATTATCTTAGTTGTTCTAGTACGGAATTTACCACATTAGCAAACATTTTGATGAAAATAATGGTACGGGTTCATATTTAAATTGCTTTAAAAGAAATTTTCGATCCTACGGAACACTTCTAACTACTAATTTTAAAAACTGAAACAAAATGAACTTGATAAATGAACCGGTTCACTTTATGTTATTAACATGTTACATTTAATTATACTTCTCTAAGTGTGAACGCTAGGACGTTAACGCATGAATTTAAGCAACATCGACATAATCATTATTGGGCTGTATTTCCTTGCCGTAGTTGGGCTTGGAGTTTATGTCTCCAGAGCGTCTCAAAAAGACTCAAAAGGGTATTTCCTAGGTGGAAACTCTATTTCATGGCCTTTTCTTGGCCTCTCAAATGCGTCAGGTATGTTTGATATCAGCGGCACAATGTGGATGGTGTACTTGTTGTTCATCTATGGACTTAAGAGTGTTTTTATCCCTTGGTTGTGGCCAAGCTTTAACCAGATATTTTTGATGGTGTTTTTATCCATATGGTTACGGCGCTCTGGCGTAATGACGGGCGCAGAGTGGATAACTTTCCGCTTTGGAAAAGGCAAAGGAGCTACCTACAGCCATCTTATTGTGGTGTTTTTTGCGCTGCTTAGCGTACTCGGTTTTCTCGCCTACGGCTTTGCAGGGATTGGCAAGTTTGCAGCGGTTTTTCTGCCTTGGGAACTTCACTCCGACCCTCGTACTAATGAAATTATTTACGGTTTAGTTTTAACCTTTTTGACTGGGCTATATGTCATCAAAGGCGGAATGGTGAGTGTGGTTTTCACTGAAGTTCTCCAGTTCGTAATCATGACCTTTGCCTGTATTGCCATAGGTATCATTGCTATGCAACAGGTGTCGCCGGAGATGCTTGCCAAAGTTACTCCGGAAGGTTGGGACCGTCTCAGTTTCGGCTGGTATTTAGACCTAGATTGGTCGGGTATTCTGGATGAGGCAAACAAGCAAATACAAACGGATGGCTGGAGCATATTCTCCATATTCATGATGCTTGTATTGTTCAAAGGTATCCTACAGAGCATGGCGGGGCCAGCGCCTAACTTTGATATGCAACGAGTGCTATCTGCCAAATCGCCTACCGACGCAGCAAAAATGAGTTGGTTTGTTAGCGTCGTGCTATTGTTCCCCAGATACATGATGATAACAGGCCTCACAGTGCTTGCTCTGGTGTACTTTATGCCTGAACTCCAAGCCATGGGGCCCGATGTCGATTTTGAGCAAATTCTGCCTTTCGCCTTAGCTAATTTTATTCCTGCTGGTCTATTAGGGTTAGTTGTAGCTGGGTTGCTCGCTACCTTCATGTCAACGTTTGCGGCAACCACAAACTCTGCGCCAGCATATGTGGTTAATGATCTTTATCGTCGTTACATGAACAAAGACGCCGACGAAAAACACTACGTGCGCCTTAGTTATGCGGTATCAGCCTTTTTCATTGTGGCCGGCACTGCTATCGGACTATTTGTACCGTCGCTCAATAGCATCATTATGTGGTTAGTGTCTGCCCTTTATGGCGGCTATACCGCGTCAAATCTACTCAAGTGGTACTGGTGGAGATTCACCGGTATGGGGTATTTCGCGGGTATGATGGCCGGGCTTTTGGTAGCACTACCTATGATGTTCACTGACATATCTCCTCTCTATGGATTCCCCATCTTATTTGGCATTTGTTTAACCGCCTGTGTCACGGTGAGTTTACTAACGCCATCTGATGACATGGCTACGCTCAAGAACTTTTACCTAAAAACTCGCCCTTGGGGTTTCTGGGCGCCGGTTATCAAAGCACTTCAAGAAGAAGATGAGTATCTCGTGGTCAACAAAGACATGGTACGCGACTTATGTAACGTAGTCGTCGGTTTAATATGGCACACAAGCTTAGCCGCAGCGCCCATCTTTATGGTTATCCAACGGTGGCAACCGTTTGCTCTGAGCATGGCCGTTATCGTAATGACCTCGATATATTTGAAACTCTTCTGGTGGGACAAATTGGAAGACTACCCAGCTTGTTCTTGAGCACATTTATAACCAGATTTACAACCTTATTAGAGTATTTTTTATGACAGCAGAACACTTGTTTACTAGTAGAAAGAAGCATATCGAAACTAGTTTTGATAACTTGATCTTAAAACAAAATAAGGCGGAAGAATTAGGTAACGGCATTTATCAACGCTGGGAAAATCCAGTGATCACAGCGAAGCATGTTCCTCTTACCTGGCGTTACGATTTGGATCCCGATACTAACCCACTGCTCATGGAGAGAATTGGAGTAAACGCAACACTCAATGCTGGTGCTATATTTTTCGAAGGGCGCTATGTGCTCGTTGTTCGTGTTGAGGGAAGTGATCGGAAATCATATTTTGCCGTTGCTGAGAGTAAGAACGGAGTAGATGGTTTTAAATTTTGGGATAGGCCCATCATCATGCCTGAAACTGAAGAGCCAGATACCAATGTTTATGACATGCGACTAACGCATCATGAAGATGGTTGGATCTACGGGCTTTTTTGTACTGAACGAAAAGACCATACTCAACCTGATGATACATCGGCTGCAGTAGCGCAGTGTGGCATTGCTCGTACAAAGGACTTAGTTACTTGGGAGCGTCTTCCCGACTTAATTACTCATAGTGGTCAACAGCGCAATGTTGTGCTTCACCCAGAATTTGTAGACGGTATGTATGCACTCTACACGCGCCCACAAGATGGCTTTATCAGCGTTGGTGGTGGAGGTGGTATAGGATGGGGCCTAACCGATTCGATGGAAAACGCCCATGTTGAGAATGAACTCATCATAGACAACAAGGTTTACCACACTATTTCAGAGCTCAAAAACGGACAAGGACCTGCACCAATAAGAACAAATAAAGGCTGGTTACACCTTGCTCACGGCGTACGAAATACAGCAGCAGGTCTTCGTTATGTTCTATATATGTTTATGACAGACCTTAATGAACCTTGGAAGATAACGCATAAGCCAGGTGGTTTATTTATCGGACCAGAAGGCGAGGAGCGAGTAGGTGACGTGAGTAACGTTGTCTTCTGTAACGGCTGGATTGCCAACAGTAACAACGAAGTATTCATTTACTACGCCAGCTCAGATACACGAGTGCATGTGGCAACCTCCTCCATCGAGCAACTCGTCGACTATTGCATGAACACGCCTGAAGATAAGTTGCGTTCTGCGGCGTCAGTTCAAACGATTAACGCGTTAATCGACAAAAATCTAAAGGTGATGTGATGGAAGCGGAAAAACTACAGCTTTCCTCATTCAACAGGCAAAGCATAAGCCACGAGCTATCTAGTATCAGTAACTGGTGGCAGTCGAGAGCACTAGACGATCTTAACGGCGGTTATGTCGGAGAGATAGACTTTTTTGGCAAACCAAACCACAACGCAGAAAAAGGGTGTGTTTTAAACACTCGTATTTTGTGGTTTTTCAGTGAACTTGCCGGTCAATCTGGCGAGGCTGAACATTTGCAACAAGCCAAACTTAGCTACAACTGGTTGTTGGGAAATCTCATTGACAATGAGTATGGCGGACTTCTCTGGAGCGTTACACCAACGGGTGAAATTTCAGATGGAAAGAAGCAAACCTATGCACAATCTTTTGGTATTTATGCTTTGTGTAGCTACTATCATCTTACTGGCGATCCCAATGCGTTAGCCATTGCTATGTCATGCTTTCGTTTTGTCGAGAAGCATGCAAGAGACATGATATCTGGAGGTTACGTTGAAGCTTGTGATAGACGCTGGAACCCTATTTCAGATTACAGGCTTAGCGACAAAGACCTAAACTTGCCCAAATCTATGAATACTTTGTTGCATGTGTTAGAGGCCTACACAGCATTGTTTAGAGTAAATCCAACGCCACACGTAGAAGAAGCATTTAGACATGTTCTCAATGTATTCTTGGAGCATGTAGTGTGCGATAAGACGCATCATCTTAAACTGTTCTTTGAAATGGATTGGGAAGACAAATCTCAGACCTACTCTTTTGGGCATGATATAGAAGCGAGCTGGTTGCTTTGGGAAGCTGCGCTTGTTCTTGGTGATACTTCTGTGATTGAGCAAGTCAAGCTCGTGTGCATCAAAATGGCTGAAGTGTGCGCTACCGAAGCTATTGGTAGCAATGGACAGGTTTGCGATGACTTTGACTTTTTATCAGGCCACAAAGACGAAAAAAGCTATTGGTGGGTGCAAGCAGAGGCCTTGGTTGGGTTTATGAATGCTTATGCGCTCACCTCTGAACCACGCTTCTTTGAACTGTGCGTTAAAATTTGGGAATTTATTCAACAGCAACATTTGGATAAAGAAAATGGTGAGTGGCATTGGGTGGCTAAATGTGACCAAAGCAACGCCGAGCATATCTACAAAGCTGGATTTTGGAAAGCGCCTTATCACAATGGGCGCGCCATGATGGAACTCCAAAAATTATTTGTTCAAGTGGAGGCAAATCAGTAATGACAAAATGTGCACTCACTCTTATGTTATTGATTTGTTCATTTTCTACTTGGGCTGATTTCTCTCATTTTATAACCCGTGAAGGAAGTGTGTTATACGACGGTAGCGATGAATTCAGGTTTGCGGGCATCCATGCTCCCGAATTACATCGCATAGAGGATGATGCTCGTGGAAAATGTATAGCAGATGACCGAGGGTGGGGGCAGTTTTTCAAATGGCCTACCCCAGACGAACAAGAAAACTGGTTTGCTTCGCTCAACGCCAATGGACACAAAGCTATGCGCATTTATGTACTGTCGGTGGCCCATCCCTCCGATAAAGCTTGTGGCAGACAAACCCATGTTCTAGCGCCAACCCAATACGATGATATGCCCTCGCTTAATGAAGAGGCAATGATCGTATACGATCGTATGATTGCACTGGCGAGTAAGCATCAAATACGATTAATTTTGCCATTTATCGACCACTGGAGCTGGTGGGGAGGTAAAAAAGAGCTTGCCGATTTCTACAAAGAAAATGAAAACGCATTGTACGACACTACCAGCAAAACGTATCGTGCGTATCAACATATTATTCAACAGGTAATTAATAGAAAAAACACCATAACTGGTCGCCATTACTACCAAGAAAAAGCCATCATGGCTTGGGAAACCGGTAATGAATTAAAGGCGTCTACTCCTGAATTTGTCGCTAAAACCGCTGCACTAATTAAATCATTAGCACCACAACACTTGGTTGTAGACGGGAATTACTTATCGATTCTATCTAGCTCATTAGAAGACCCTAATGTAGATATTATCAGCAACCATTTCTACTCGGTTAACGGAAATAACAAGCCACAAACCATTATTGATAATCTTAGCGCTATTGAAGGTAAAAAAGCGTACATAGTGGGTGAGTTTGGGCTGCTACCTATTAAAGAAATGACGCAAATCATGGATACGGTTGTGGATGCTCAAGTAGATGGGCATAAAGCCTCGGGGGCGTTCATTTGGGGTATGAGAGGACGACGTCATGATGGTGGTTTCTACTGGCACTACGAAGGTGACAGCGGATATACAAGTTATCACTTACCGGGCTTTGCAGAGGGCGATGACAACGAAGAATTAGCGGTTATCTCTTTAGTTCGACGTTCACAAGCAAGAATGAATGGGCTAGACAATCCTGAGCCTCTTGCTATTCCAACACCACCCACACTTCGCCCCATTTTTCAGAATAGGAAGATAAACTGGCTCGGCTCTCCAACAGGCAGAACTTATCGAATTGAGCGGCGTAAAGGCGATAATTCGTCGTGGGAAGTCATTGCTCAGGATATTACTGACGGCATCAAAGATTATGATCCAGCCCATGACGCGCTGTTTATCGATAAATCGACGCTAGAAGCCGGAGTTACCTATCACTATCGCGTCATCGCAAAAAACGAGTCCGGTGAGTCAGCTCCCTCTAATTCTCAAAGTATTACTATTGTAGAAGCAGCGCCAGACAGATTTGTGTCTGTTGTTGACGGACAGTTTTATCGCTACGGTACTCCCTATTATTTCACTGGCACCAACTATTGGTACGGGCCATTGCTCGGTGCAACTGATGCAGGAAAACAAAGACTCACTCAAGAACTAGACCAGCTCAAACAATATGGAATAACTAACTTAAGAGTATTAGTTGGTGCCGAAGGGAGTGTAGGAAACGCTGTCATTAAACCCGCATTACAACCCGAGCAAGGTAAATACAATGCTGATCTACTAAAAGGCTTGGATGTGCTCATTGCCGAAATGGACAAACGAGACATGGTTGCCGTGCTTTACATGAATAACAACTGGATTTGGTCTGGCGGGTATTCTCAGTATCTCAGCTGGAATGGTTACGGGCCTGTACCCAATCCATTTGATGCGGAAAATGAATGGCAAGATTACATGGACTACGCAGCTCAGTATTACTCTTGCCTAGCTTGTATTGAAGCCTATCACGATCACGTAAAATTTATTATGGGTCGAACCAATACGGTGTCGGGCAAAAACTACAAGGACGACGCCACCATAATGAGTTGGCAACTGGCTAATGAGCCCAGAATATTCATTCCAGAAAACAAAGAGGCATACAGACATTGGTTGCACACTAGTGCCACGCTAATATCAGACCTTGCGCCTAATCAGCTTGTATCAACGGGGAGCGAGGGTGCCGCTGGAAGTTTAAATAGCCCGACGCTATTTGCCCAAATGCATCAACACCCAGCTATAGATTACTTAACCATGCACGCGTGGCCCAAAAATTGGTCTTGGTTTGACCCAAAAAAACCAGAGGCTTCGTTAGCAGTATCCATCGAGAAAGCTCGAGACTATATCGCAACTCATAACGAATTCGCTATCCTGTTGAACAAACCTATCGTGTTGTCTGAATTTGGTTTTCCTAGAGACAACGAGTCTCTGTCACCAGATAGTTCTGTGATATATCGAAACCGCTTCTATCAGGCCATTCTCGATACGCTTCTAGAGAGTAAGAACGCAAATAAAGTGTTTGCGGGAATCAACTTCTGGGCATTCGGTGGTATGGGTGTGGCGAACAGCGATGGCGATGGGATCTGGCAAGCACGTGATGACTATCTTGGCGATCCTGCACAAGAACCACAAGGATTGAACACGGTGTTTTCAACTGATGTATCCACACTGAAACTTGTTGAGCAAATGAGTAAGCAGCTGCGTTAGTAGAAAGCTCCAGTCACAAGTATGTGGCAATGTCCTCCCTAGACGGTTAGCCCCTGCTAATCGTCTAAAAGCTTGTGATGGTAAACAAACTTATTCAATTAGCATTGTGGTCGCTTATAGCTAGTTCGCTATTTCTGAAATAATAGCTGGTTGCGGGACGTCAATCTTACTGCCGAGCTTTTGCAAGATTCCATCAGCACCAATTTGAAATGGGACGATGGAATGTGAATATTGATTCGCCACAAACAATAGTCGTTGATCATCACTAATAAGAAAATGGCGAGGCCATCGACCAGCACTCGAGATAGTTTGCTGCTTAGTTAACAGTCCTTCTTGAGACACTTTAAACATGACTAGGCTATTGTGACCCCGGTTAGAAACATATAGATATTTACCGTCTTTTGTTATCGCTATGTGCCCCGCCTGGCTATCTCCTTCATAACCAACTGGCAATGTTGATAACTGTTGTATTTTTTCAAGGGTACCGTTTGGTCGAACATTGAATGAAACCAGGGTATTGCTTAACTCGTTTAATACGTAGGCGTTGTCTTGTTTTGGGTGAAAAACCATATGACGAGGACCTGCTCCCGCTTTCATTGATACGGCGTTTTGCTGTTCTATCCAATTGGAATATTGTTCATATAGCGCAATGTTGTCAGCCCCTAAATCGATGACATACATTCTTCTGCCACCTTCAGCCCAATTCACCCAATGCAAATGACTACTTTGCTGACGCTGTTCGTTTGGTCCAGAGCCGGTATGTTGACTTACCGCAACAGTATCTAGTAATTGTCCATCCAAACTGTCGATAGTATAAACAGATAGATTTCCAGAACCATAGTTTGTGACTGCCAGCATAGCGTTATCTGGAGATAAGCTGATATAGCAAGGATAAGAACCGTTGCTTGAGACCTTACTTATAACATCTGCGCGAAGTGTTTTTTCAAAAGCGTTCAAATCGTAAGCTACAATGTTCCCGTCATTCACTTCCTCTACGACATAGAGATAATCTGAACCTTCAGATAGGGTAAGGAAAGAAGGGTTCTGCAAAGAAGCGAACAACTGTAGGGATTCAAAACTCTTTCCATTAAAACTAACTCGATAAAGGCCTTCACTTTCAAATGGCAGTGGAGCAATAGAATCGCCATACACTTGAGTATAGGTTCCAATCACCAGTTGATAATGCTCACCTTGCACAATGTTCTCACGAGATTGGCAACTCAATAGCAATAAAGTAACAACGACACTCAAAATAAGCTTTAGAAAGATTAAATACATATTCATCAATCCCGTTGTTTTAGATGCGCCATATTGCCTCAATGATAAAGCATCTCCACTCTTGCCAACTGAGCCTTCCCTCCTCTAAACAAAACTTTAATGTAGCGATAGTGTTCATCGCCATCGTAAACATATAGTTTGGGTTTCCAATAGCTATAATTTGACTCGTTATTGGAATAGGTTTCCGGGACGATATTTAGTTCTGTCCAATTTTGACCGTCATGAGAACCAACTAACGCTAAATATGAAAATCTAGTTTGTTCAAACGCATACAATAGAAATTTGTTGAGCTTACCCGGAATTCGATACGTAGCCTCAGAACCATAATCGCCAGCAAGGCGATAGCGGATCTCTTTGAAACTCCGGTCGTTACCTGTTACGGGCCGAATCGCTTTGCTGTCCTCAACAACTCCAAGATTTTTCATCGTATCAATTCTTGCTAATTGGTTGATTCGAACAGGGCCTACTGTATTAGAATACTCCGAATTACCTGCGCTATTTACCGCAATAACTCTGTAGAAATAGTCTTTGCCAATCTTGGCCAATTCATCATGGAACAACGGGAAGTACGGGATTTCAGCATCAGAAATATTATGACCAACCAATGTCCAAGGGCCATCTAAAGATTCAGCTCGTTCGACATTGTAGCCCGTCGCCCCCATTGAGCCTTGCCAACTAATTGAATAAGCGTTTGTGATCGGTAATAAGGTTGGTGACAGAGGTTTTGAAAGAGGAGGAACTTCAACATTTTGAATTTCAAAAGCCTTCTTTCTATACATTTGCATCAAACGTTGTTCGTCATAGGCATTACCTGACGAAAACCCCGGCCAATGAAAAGCTTTGAACAAGCCTGCCCCAAGTGGCTCAGAATGCCAATAAAAACCGCCATCCTTACGATGATGCCTCAAACTCCAAATTAGCGCCCCCATAACATCTTGCTCCGCAATTACCTTATCCAACGCCGATTCGATAGCCGAGGTACTGGCAAAGCCAAATTCTCCAACAACGTATGCTTTGCGCCCATCAATTAAATCAAGATTACGTTGAATATTATAAGGAATCAGTGTGGTGTCTCGCTCATAGTGATGAGAGGTAACAATATCAATAGACCATTCATTCAATGATGCTTCACGTACTAGCGGATAGTCCAAATCATCACTAAACCAACCATCCATTACCAGATGGTTGCTGTCTTGAGATTTGATAAAACGAGTAATATTTGTAGTCCACTCTATCGGGCTAGTGAGCTCGTTACCTGTTTCCCAACACAAGATTGCTTTGTCGTTTTTGTACTTTACTCCAGTAATAGTGTTTGTTCTGTTTAAGGTGTATTCAATAGTTTTCTTGAAGTCACTAATTAGTTGGGGATCAGTCCAAAAATCTTCCGCTGTCTTTCCACGGAATTCAGCGTAGTTAGGACGCCCACCCATCCATTGGCGATTGTTTAACAGAGGAAATATCACTCGTATCCCGTATTCATTAGCAAGTGCTAACATCATATCGGTAACTTTAAACGCTTCCTCATTGAACTCACCCGGCCCCTCAACGTACGTTGGCGCCTCTTTTGGAAAATTCTTGTTTCTGACTGGAATTGTATATATGCGGACAACTTGTCCGCCCATTTCCTTAATGGTGGCAAATACATCACGAATCTCGTATTCATCAGGCAGCTGATAAGGATTAGTTGTCGTGAACGACATTTCATCTTCTTGATAGTTTAACGTTGGAACATTGAACGAGATAAAGCGATATGGATTTTGGCCATCCATAAGTTGATTACCATCAACCGTTATAAAATGCTCGAAAGCAAATACATTGAACGTTGAAATCACTGCGAATAAGGTAACTGTTCTACAAAGCTTTCTAATCAAAAATCTGTTCCTATTAACATTTAAGGGTAAACAAAAATACTCTGTGTGAAGCTCTATCTTTAATCGACTGCGGCTTTCAACGTTTGGCTAATGTAATTTATCGTTGCTCTAGTACCTGCCATCTCTGACAGTTCTTCCCCTTCGAATTCGGCGCTGTAGAAACCCGAAAATCCTCGGTGTTCAAAGACCTTAAATAGTGTAGTGTAGTCGATTGTGCTCTCTCGCCCCGAGCTATCGAAATGGTGAGACTTAGCACTAACTCCACGAGTAAAAGGGGCCAAATCAATAACTCCTTGGACTCGGTCATATCTGCGTTCAGGCGTGAGACCCCAACCTCCCATAAAAAAATTGTCTAAATCAGTAAACACACCTAAATTCTTGTGATCTGTAAGCTCCATTAACATAGCCAACCACGCTCCATTATTGGAAGCGTTGCCATGGTTCTCCACCAATACCTCAAGGTTGTACTGCTCACCCATAGATGCGAGAGCTGAAAGTGATTCAGCGCATTGATGCAGTTGCTGAAGATAAGAACCGTCGCCGTACGCATTCACTCTTATTTGTTTGCACCCCAGATATGCCGCTGCCTCAAACCAGGGCTTGTGGTTATCGATAGCTTCCTGTCGACTTACCTTGTCGCTTGCACCAATAGCACCAGTCTCATCACACATTAAGAGCTGAAACCTGACACCATCGTCACTTGCTCTGGTATTAAACTCGTTCAACCACTTTGTGTCCTCGGCGTGACCAAAAAACAATACATTTACCAAATCAATTGAACCAATACCTAGTTGACGAGAAAGAGAGGTTATATCTCTCGGATCCAAAGACCCCATTAGTACTTCATCAGGCGCTTCATGAAGGGTTTTGATGAATCTAGAATAGTTGTCTCTGCTACTACCAAACATAGCTCGATGAAAGCACCACTGAGATAATGAGATTCGTCTTGCGAATTGCAAACTATCAGTCGAAGAGTTTGCCACTACAGAACCATGTGTACTCAAAAAAAAGGACGACATGGCCGACAACTTAAGTAGTTCGCGACGGGACAATCCATTCATAGAATTCTAACTCAATCAAAGTGAACCGGTTCATCAATTATCAAACCCATGTTGAATAAATGTCAATAAAAATAACAAAAAGCTTGTATTAATTGTCAAAAAAACTCAAGTTAGGCATGAAAATCGACATAAATAATAATGAACCGGTATTACAAATTGTTTAATTTTTGAATTATGAGGTGATAGGTATGGTTTCCAATTGAACAAACACTGTCAAAAAAATCAAGCAGTTATAGGCCACCTAATTGTTGAGATGAAACCCATTATTTAGATTGGTAGTTTGCAAACTTCCAAATGGACAGCAAGTTAATTAAGTTAGTAGGATGGATACCGTCAATGTCATATTCACGCACAGCAATCGCGACACTATCTGTTGTTTGCTCAATGTTTACTTTTGATGCGAAAGCGAATTCGATAGTTGAGCGAAGCAATTCAGTTGATAAGCCTAACGTCATCGTAATCTATACCGATGACATGAATTTCAAAGATGCATCAGCTTTTGGTGGAGAACATGTATTAACGCCAACCATAGATCGTCTAGCCCACGAAGGAGCCAAGCTAAACCGATACTATGCTAGTAGCCCTGTTTGTACCCCCAGTCGCTACAACGTTCTAACTGGTCGCTACGCCTCGTACTCCAGTACATTAATGGACCGTTACCCCACATCAGAGCCGGCATTCCTACGCTGGAATACTCATATTGAAGAGCGTGAAATGACAATAGCAGAAATGCTCAAAGATAGTGGGTACGTCACAGGTTTTGTAGGGAAGTATCACAATTACGAAAATGAATTAGTTCAGCTGCAGAATGATTTGCACGATGATCCAACTACACCTCGGGTTGCCGCTCGTATTTCGCAGAACTATCAAACAATTAAGTCACAAATCCAACAGCTCACGGGCTTCGATTACATGGAAAGTGTCTACTACAACAATTTGCATGCTATGGCTTTACCTTCAGTAATGCAGCAGCACAATCAAGAATGGATCACACAAAGTGCACTTGAATTTATCGAGCAAAATAAAGGTACCCCTTTCTACCTATACATGGCAACAACCACTCCCCATGGGCCTCCGCCAGTGGAGTCAATGAAATCCAGTCCATTGATAAGCCCAGCTGGCTTCCTCGAGCACGCACCACAAGTTCAACCGTCTCGAGATAGCGTATTTGCTAGGGTGAAAGAAGCGGGGTTACCTGAAAGTGCCGCTGTAATGCTGTGGATAGACGACGCGATAGGAGCAGTACTTAACAAGCTTGAGCAACATGAATTGCTCGACAATACTATGATCGTGTTTGCAAGTGACCACAGCGGTAAAAACCGAGGTAGAGGAAAAATGACAAACTACGAAGGTGGTGTGAATACACCAGCGTTTGTTTGGTGGCCTAAGAGAATAGCACCTCAAACGGTAAATGCCCTAACGAGCTCTGTCGACATTGTACCAACAATACTCGACGCAGCCGACGTTCGAACAGAGTCGCCACTGGACGGTCATAGCATGCTCCCATTGCTCTCTGGTGACGTTAACAAACTCAGAAATGAAGCATACCTAGAAATTACTTACACGAGGGGTGTAGTTACAGACCGCTGGAAATACATCGCGATTAGATTCCCATCTTCGTTACAAGAAGACGCAATAAAAAATCCCGGAAAATACAATCAAGAGGGTCTACTACTGACTAACGACGCATTAGCTGGTGAACTACGTTCACGCTACCAAGCGCATGAACTACATCCAGGTTATTTTGATCTCGACCAATTATACGACCTCGAAAATGATCCTGAAGAACAAAATAACCTGGCAAACGATCCCAGCTATTCTGAAGTTCTATTGGATATGAGGGAGAGGCTTCAGACTTACATTGGACCTATGCCACACGCTTTCGGCGAATTTAAGCGATAACTTGTTTTTATATCGGCGTTGTATATTAGTCGTTTTCCGCCAATCAATAAAACGGCTTGCTCCAAATGCTCAATTACCTCTTCGCCTACCAAGGGTTATAGAGTTTTTTACACTTGGCTGCGAATGGCATAGATGTCTTATCAAAATAAAACAACCTGGCAGAGTATTGAGGTTCAGCAAGTTCATCTGGTGTGCACTTGATTTCATTGTCAACGTTGTCAGTAGTAATGGTAGATGGCGTTGTAAATGCTACGAGTTTCCACGAAGGCCTTCACTCACTTATTGTTTGAAATGCTTGGCGAGTGAGAATTATAGATTACGTTGATGTATAGGAACTATTACCCAAAGTGATTAGCTCGTATTGTAAAGAGCTTGTTTTTGAGTAAACGTAGGTCGAAACGCGAATTGGATAGAAAGTAGATAGTACAAGATGCTAGGGTTCAACTAGGTCGATATTCGGATTGCACAGCCACAAAGGTGGCGAATTATGAAGAGTTTATTCAATTTAAATTGGTTAACACTGTTAAGTATTAGGAGGATATTTAATTTGACCTCCAAAACTTCTCGTTCATTTTATCGTCAATCAGTTCAATGGAAAGTTGATGTTCGAGGGGGAATTCTAGTTTGCAATAAGCACGGTCATGAGAAAATGTACTGCACGCAATCAATTCCTATGATGCAGAGCATGGCCTTATTTTTTATCAGCAGATTGTCAACAGAGAACTATTCTCTGATTGAAAAACAGTGAATGTATATCTTCGTCCTGGCATAGCTTCTTATTCTCCAAAAAAATCGAACACAATAAATGTCAATGCGGTTCGTGAAAATTTCAAACCCTAGCTTTTTAATTAGGTATAAATAAAACACTTATGTATCGCTTATCAATTGACTATACTGCTTTT
>CAYVST010000016.1:49336-50794 GCA_964454185.1 uncultured Alteromonas sp. | reverse complement strand
CACCCCGCCGTGCTTATGTGGCCAGATATTAAAGGCCTAAGGCCTGCCTTTAAACAAATGGCAAGGCGACTGGCCAGCAGCGGTTATTCAGTACTGGTAGTTAACCCCTTCTACCGTGACGTTAAAGGTTTAGCGCTGCCAGACGATGTCAGCTTTCCATCAAAAGAAGCATGGGGAATTTTAGGAGGCTATAGAAAGCACTTAACCAATGACGCCGTGGTTGACGATGCAAAAGCGTTTTTTACCTTTTTAGATAGCCAACCCAGTGTTGATAACGGCAAAGGCGGCGCAGCAATGGGCTATTGTATGAGCGGCTCTTTTGTTATGCGCGCAGCAGCGGCGATGCCCGATAGACTTAAGGCTATTGCTAGTTTTCACGGTGGCGGCCTGGCAAGCGGGGCAGAAGATAGCCCACACCTCACAGTAGCTAATTCGAGGGCTGCAGCCTTACATGCTATTGCTGAAAATGATGATGCGAAAGTGCCAGATATGAAGACTCTTCTAAAAACGGCATACCGTGACGCCAATATTCCAGCAGAAGTAGAGGTGTACGAAGATACGCTGCACGGCTGGTGTCCACCTGACTCTCGTGCCTACAACGAAAAGCAAGCAGACCACGCATGGAACCGCACGCTTTCACTATTTGAAAAGCACCTTTCATAATAGAGACCCGATTAAACAGCGTCACTCTTTTGTGGCGCTGTTCTTTTGTGGCGCTGCCCTTTTTTGTCGCTATTGGCTAGCTCAACTAGGTGAGTTAGCTGTAACAAATGCCTGAACCAGCCCCGAATAAAGCGTGTTGATATCTGGTAGTGAGGCAACGTGTTGGGCAATAGTAGTATGCGCAGAACCACGAATATCCTGATCATACCCGTGAAGTCGATTAATTAAATTAACCGGCTTTACCACATTTTGCATGTCGCCAGACATTAAAATGCACGCTTGGGCTAACACCAATCTTCGATTTTTGCGCACGGTTAAAACGCGCTGAGCCGTCCCCACAATTTTTTGCCCGTCAACATTGAGGTTATAGTCGCCATCGCAGAACGAATGTGCAGTTGCATGGGGTTGTACGTTTATCTCTAACGATTCAAAAAACAAAGTCAGTGCATGGCACAAGCGCTCGTAGGCTTGTTTAACAGAATAAGCACTATCTTCGGGCCAAAGATAAAAATGTGAAACGTTCAGCATCCCCGCTGTTTGGGGAACGGGCGCACCGCCAGAGCGGCGTGATAGCACTGACCATCCATCATCAGATAACGCTGTGACTACGTCTTGCGTTGCTTGCCATTTTCGTCCAGACGGCAGTACCAAAGTATTCTCGCTACATCGATAAATTTGTAATGCCTGGTCTAAGTGCGACGCACGGATATCTTCGATAATTTGCGCTTCTTTTTCCCACATCTTTGGATATTGGGTATCAGCATAGCGAAAAATTTTAACTTTTGAATTTGCCAA
>CAYVST010000016.1:45688-49236 GCA_964454185.1 uncultured Alteromonas sp. | reverse complement strand
AAGACCATAACACACTATGACTTGCGTTATGTCAGTCAGCACTTAAGTCGCGCAAAAAAATATCCAGCATCATTTCATTATCCGGGTAAAAACATCGGTCAACTTTTCAGTTGACAGAAATAGACGAGATCCATTTTAATAGTAGTAGCACTAACCACTAATAAAACTCAACATGAATGAACAAGTCACTGAACAGTTACAAACGTTAGGTTTTACACAACTTGAGAGTGAGATCTACCTTCACCTTCTCAAGAACGGCATATGTACCGGCTATTCTATTGGTAAGGGTATAAATAAACCTGTTGCCAATGTGTATAAAGCGCTTGATAGCCTTGGACAAAAAGGCGGTGTTGTAAGTGCATCTAGCAAAAACAAAAAATTTGGCGCTGTTGATTGGAGAACGCTGTTAGAAAACCATAAAAAGCGCTTCGACAATACGTTAGAGCAATTAAGCGAGCAGCTTGAATCGATTGTGCAGCCTGACATTGATGAGCAGATTTATCAGGTTAATAACTGTGATCAGGTTATTGAGACAACAATTAGAATGATAAATGAAGCACAGAGTATGGTGCTTGCAGATATAGAGCCCGAAGCACTCCCACTGCTCTCAAGCGCGCTAGTCGAAGCCGCAGAGCGAGGCGTTGAAGTAAGAGTTAAGCTTTACCAAGATGAAACGCTTCCAGGAGTAACAACCGTGTTACGCCGTCACGGCAGTCCCATACATGAAAAAGCTGATGATGTAGCGTTCAGTGCCTCTTGCGATGGTTCGCAGTTTATCATTGCTATGTTATCAAAAGACAAGCGACGCGTTATTCAAGCATTTCAAAGCCAAAGTGTGCTTATGAGCATGACTATGCATACACAAATTCTTTACGGTCAGGTGCTTACAGACCTCAAAGACTATGTGAATAATGACGAGTTAGAAAAAGCCAAGACTGTGCTAGCAGAGACTGAGCATCTTCACCCCCTTAGTGCCGAGAATACCGTGTTTCAGCGCTACAAGGCTCGATACAACATTTGATACCTACACGACACTTCTAGTAAAAGGACCCCAGACTGTGAAAAAAACCGTATTTTATGTAGCACTGTTAACGACATGGATATCAGGATCTGTTTTGGCTAACCCATTTGATAAAGTGGATGATTACGTTCGCAAAAACAAAGAGATAATCCAGCTAAACTCTGGCACTGCTGTAGCCGTGATAAAGGGCGATGAAATAGTCTACGAAGGCTATTTTGGCTACGCAGATATACAGCAACAATCACCTGTAGATAAAAATACTGTGTTTTACATTGCGTCGATAACGAAAGCATTCTATGCATTGAATACATTGTTGCTGGAACATGACGGCAAAATAGATACGCAAAAGCGTCTGGCAGAGATGTTTCCTAGTATGGAGTTTCAGAAGGCATTACACAGTGATGACGTGACAATTACCGATTTATTGCGCCATACCAGCGGTATTGATAACTGGCCATTAGTACAGGTTACGGCATACACCGGGCAGCATGATAACGACTTAATCTCAAAAGTCATTCAAGACTCTTACCCTAACCCAAACGCACCGCTTGGAACGTTTGAATATACCAATGTGGGGTACAATATTTTAAGTCATTGGATGGATAATACCTTTGAAGAAAAGTGGCAAACACAGCTCGCTACAAATATTTTTGCACCTCTGAATATGAACCACACCTCGTCTTACATTAGTGATGCAACGAGTAATAACTGGAAGCTAGCACGAGGTTATTCGGTTAAGTCTCCCACCCCCAACGAGCCAGTTTATTTAACCAAAACCGACAATAGTATGCAGTCTGCCGGCGGAATGATTACCACAGCGAACGATATGGCTAACTTTATCCGTATGCAGCTAAACAACGGGAAAGTTGACGGAGTGCAAGTATTCCCAGAAGACGTAATTACCAAGTCCCATCAATCATTGGTAAAACACAGCATGTTTGGTTTTGAGCAAGAATATGGGTGGGGTTGGTTTATACGTGATGTTTTTGACCAACGTTTATTAGAGCACCGCGGAGGCTATGCAGGTGCAAGTACCTATGTGTCGTTTATGCCACAACAGAAAATAGGGCTTGTGGTATTGAGCAATCAAGACAAATGGGGCGGAGATCTAGCGTACGCGCTAGAGGAACTTGTATATGCAATAGCGCTAAACAAATCGGAAGGTGAGATTAACGACATTATTGATAAATATGAATCTTACGCTACGGAATCTGCCAAAAAATTCTACGAAAACAAAAGTAACCTTGCTCCTGTTAGCGTAACCACGTTAGACAAGCAGTATGTGGGTCTCTTTATCCACGACACGCTGGGGAAAATAGAAGTCAGCCAACAGAAAGATGGTAGCTTTCATCTTAAGTGGGGTAACTTGGAGAGCGCATTGCTCCAAGGAAGCGCACCGCATACGCTCAACGTAGAATTTGTACCCAGCAACATTGAAGAAATTGTTTTCTCATATGCAACAAACCAAAGACGCTACCTACAATATCGAGATTATTGGTTTACAAAATCAAAGTAGCTTTGAAGAGAGCGGAGAAGCCAACTTCGCTCTACCTAGTTAGTTAATTAGTAGCGGTTACGTGGTTCACGACTTATAAACCCATGAATGCCATGTTAGAGTGATAAAAATTGAACTCAATTAAGGAAAAAGCAACCATGAAAACACGCGCTGCCATTATATTCGTGATGGGCATATCACTCAGTGCCCAAGCCAACGCTGAAGGATTTCTCGACTCACTAAAAGACTTCTTTGGTCTTGGCGATTCAAAAGCTGAAATGGTTGAACAGCCAACTGTGGATGGCTTGCTATCGGCGTTAACCGATAATTTAGACGTTAACAGCGACCAAGCAAAGGGCGGGCTGGCGTCATTGCTTAACTATGCAAAAAACAACGTCAATGCTGAAAAATTTGCCGCACTTAAACAACAAATGCCAGGTATAGACTCTTTAATGGGTGATTTGCCTGATATCAGCAATATGAAACAAGAAGGTCTTGGTGGTCTGCTTGATAAAGCGTCTGAATACAGCGAATCGTTGAAAGCAGTAAACGACTTGAAAAAGCAATTTGAGGCCATTGGTTTAGAGCCACAGATGATAATGAACTATATCGAGCAAGCTAGTGCTTATCTAGATACTGAAGAAGGTAAACAAGCCAAACAAATGCTGATGGACGCATTTTCATCTATCAATTTATAGTGTGAATAGAGCTCACAGAAGTGAGCTCTTACTATGTAATTTAATTCAACTTATCTAAACCGTTAAGGCCTTGCTCTTGTAGCGTCTTATTAAGTGGCGCTATGTCTTCGTCAAAAAGCACTGACAAGTCTTGCTTGTATTGCTGCCATGTTGCATCAAGGTCTTCCAAGCGCTTCAGTGCACCAGACTGAATAGGTGCGCCAGTACGGTCGAAGTTATCGAGCAAAAAACGTATCTGACGGTCGAGCATGTTAGGCCAGTTAATATCGTCTTCGAAAGTTTGGAATTTAGGCTGAGTAACCAGTGACTCCCAGCCATCAATGGCCTTAACAAT
>CAYVST010000016.1:0-45588 GCA_964454185.1 uncultured Alteromonas sp. | reverse complement strand
TTTGGAATTTAGGCTGAGTAACCAGTGACTCCCAGCCATCAATGGCCTTAACAATTCGCTCTATTGATGCAGACACATCGTTAGCCAACGCCGCATTGGCATTGCTAACGTCATTAAGTTTTTCACGCACATTTCTTGCTTTTTGCAAATGAGTAAACAGTTCGTTCAATAGCGTTGTGCTTGCTTGAATGCTTTGTTCAACCAGATAGAGCTGGTCAGTTCCAGACTCTTCGCGCGGGTCAGGAAGCACTTTAAATGCACGAGTATGGCTATTACCCGCTACTGTTAGCGTAGCCTTATAGTCGCCCGGCATCACTCTTGCGCCATTCCACCCGCCGAAAAGCTTTACATTGTCGATACAGTTAAGCGGGGCGCGGCGAAGATCCCAGACAAACTCGTTATAACCAGCTTTGGTAGAAGGGCGTTTGAATTTCAACGGGCTACGGGCATCTTCGTTGCCTTTAGCACATTTTTCAAAAGCTGTAGTGTTAGAGCTGAGCTCTCGCACAAATTTACCATCGCTATCAGTAATCGTAATCGTCAGCGCTTGGCCTTCTTCTAATTTTTCGTTAAGTACATACCTGAAGGTTGCGCCCCTTGCAGGATTTTTTGCCTGCGGCATACCACTGCCACCGCCGCTAGCAATAAGTCTTGTGCCATCGACAGGGGCATACTGAAACAGCATTTCATCTTCAATCGATGTATTTGCCTCATGCAGCGGCGCCAAGTCGTCTAAAACCCAGAACCCTCTGCCCTGGGTTGCCACTACTAGCGTTGTGCCTTTAACTTGCATGTCGGTAATCGCCACTGGCGGTAGATTTAAGTCTAAAGACTGCCAATGATCACCGTCGTCGAAACTTACAAACATGCCGCTTTCTGTACCAGCATAAAGTAAGCCTTCACGCTCTGCGTCTTCACGCACAACCCTTACAAACGCGTCGTCAGGCAAGCCTTTATCAATTCGCTTCCAGCGTTTGCCGTAGTTTTCGGTTTTATAAATGTAGGGGGCATAATCGTTGAGTTTGTAGCCCGTTACCGCAACATACGCCTTGCCGGCTTTGTGCAGGCTTAACTCTATCGCATTTACCTGCGCTTCTTTTTTGTGAGGCGTAATGTCTTGCCATGTCTCACCCTCATTACGCGTAATGTGAAGCTTGCCATCATCAGCGCCTACCCAAATTTCTCCTGCATTTTGGGCAGATTCAGCTATGTAAAAAATAGTGTTGTAATATTCCGCACCGGCTTGCTCGTTAGTAATTGGACCGCCGTTCAAACCTTGTTTCTCAGGGTCGTTTCGGGTGAGATCAGGACTTATCTCTTGCCAGTTTACGCCTCGGTCAGTAGTTTTAAGCAACACTTGTGTTCCGTAATACACCGTATCCTTGTTGTGTTTTGAAACAAGCACAGGCGCATTCCAATTGGTGCGATATTTCTGATCTCGTGCATTTCGTCCAAACACATATTCTGGATAAGGCATTATTGGGCGTGTTCGGTTTGTACTTCTGGTGTATTCCGTTAGCGTAGCGTTAATCGTGGTGGCGTAAATTAGCTCGGGGTTGTCCGCATCAAATGCAATATGTGCACTTTCCCCTCCCCCCACAGCAAATTGATCTTCAAACCCTATACCGCTGTCCCACGTAGCTGAAGGGATCGCCAGCGTCGTATTATCCTGCTGGCCTCCGTAAACATAAAACGGTTCAAGATTATCCGTTATCACACGGTAGAATTGCGCTGTAGGTTGGTTGTAAATACTCGACCATGATTTACCGCCATCGAAAGTAACCGTTGCACCGCCGTCATTTGCGTTAATCATGTTCAGGCTATCACTTGGGTTTATCCACAAGTCATGAGTATCGCCGTGAGGTAGTTTTTTAATTTCAAACGTTTTGCCACCGTCAATTGACTTGTGTAGCTGTACGTTCATTACATAAACCGTATTCTCATCGTTAGGGTCGGCTTTAATATGGTTGTAGTACCACGCTCGCGCTTTGAGAATATTGTCACCGTTTAGTTGCGTCCAAGATGTCCCTGCGTCATCACTGCGATAGAGCCCTCCCTCTTCGGCTTCAATAATGGCATAGACTCTTTTCGGGTTGGCTGCTGATACATCGATTCCTACTTTGCCGATTAGTTTGGGCAAGCCCTTTTCTAATTTGTTCCATGTATCACCGCCGTCTTTTGATTTATAAATACCGCCGCCGTTGCCGCCTGACTTGATAAACCATGGGGTACGACCGTGGTGCCACATGCTGGCATATAAAATTCGAGGGTTGCTTGGGTCTATTGTCAGGTCGGCAGCACCGGTATCTTCGTTCACCTTCAAAACGTGATTCCACGTTTTACCACCGTCTATTGTTTTAAAGACACCACGCTTTTCATTAGGCGCCCAAATATTGCCTTGTACCGCTGCCCATGCAATATCGGGGTTAGTTGGGTGAATTCGAATTTTAGGTATTTGGCCGCGCGTGTCTAAGCCAACCAACGTCCATGTTTCACCTGCATCTGTAGATTTATATACCCCTCTACCATGGCTAGTAGTGACGCCTCGGATAGGACCTTCACCGGTTCCCACATAAATAACGTTAGGATCTGAAGGGGCTACTGCAATTGAACCGATACTACCGACAGCAAAGTCTTTGTCAGATATCGCTTTCCAGGACATTCCAGCATTGTTTGATTTCCAAACACCGCCTCCGGCCGTTCCCATATAGTAAAGTTGCGAATTGCCTTCAACGCCTGTTACCGCGACTGACCGTCCTCCTCGATAGGGACCGATGAAGCGGTATTTCATGCCATCAAAAAGAGAGGGAGTAATGGTATCTTCCAGCGAATAAGCTGCCCCCTGAACGCCTAAAAACAATACGGCGCTTACTAACGCCATAGCAACGTTGCGTTTAATGCAAAACATACAAAGCCTTTTGTTGGGAAAGTGGTGAGTAGATAAATCAACAGCGTGAATATGAGTACGATAAAAGCAGAATGCAAAATGCTTGTCAATTTAGACGCTACGTCACTGATTCGATACAAAGTAAAATAACATGCAAATCAAAGCGCTACAGCTAAGTCGTGTGAATTCAAAAATGACTAGCCGCCAAAACTGAAAGACGACGTTTTCCACGTTATAATATAGCGTGTTTTTATAAAAGTAATGGGCGCCCCATCTAACAAATACAAAGCGCTCAACTCGGTTAATAATAATAAATATTAGGCAGCACGCTACACCGGACGTTTAAGTGCTTGAGAGTGTTAACAATGCATTTAAGAAGTCTGTTGCTTTGTTTGGTTGTAGTTTTAGTTTCGTTACCCGCATTAGCGTTGGAGCGAAAACAAACCATCATCGATTTATCGCAACAAAAAGCCCTCACAGTCGGTGAGTACGCCAATTTTTTCCAAGAGTCATCTTCTCCCTTAACCTTAGAACAAGCTATTGAACGTTTTGATAGTTCACCTTTGAATATGGGAAGCGGTCAATCATTGTCGTTGGGCATTAGTGTATCGCCTGTATGGTTAAAAGTACGCTTGCAGCTACCTGAAGTTGAAGACCCGCTTTATAGAATAAGCGTAGAAACACCCTGGCTTGACCATATTGATGCATGGCTTGTTCACAATGGAAAGATTATTAAGCAAGTCCGCGGTGGCGACGCTCTGGCGTATTCAGACAGACCAATGCAATACCGTTATTTCGCTTTTGAGTCGTTATTACCCGTTGGAGAAA
This sequence comes from uncultured Alteromonas sp., assembly GCA_964454185.1. Taxonomy (GTDB): domain Bacteria; phylum Pseudomonadota; class Gammaproteobacteria; order Enterobacterales; family Alteromonadaceae; genus Alteromonas. Next base: position 41,873 of record CAYVST010000016.1, on the reverse strand, counting down.
CGACACTATACATGCGCGTTGAAACCGTTGGCCCTATGGCTATTCCTCTCTATATTTCCAAGGCAAAACTCGCTACGCAAAGGGATGTATCAAGCGGATATCAATACGGTTTTTTATACGGCATTATGTTCGCTCTGGCCATTTACAACTTAATTATTTATTTCAGCATTCGGCATCGAGAGTACGGGCTATACGCTTTATACTTACTGGGCTTTGTGGCTAATAGCCTGTCCTACACGGGCCAGCTTCATACATGGTTTACTCCTGATTGGGGACCTTATTTTCAGGATTGGATGGATATCTTCCTGATGATTACATACTCCATTGCAGGGCTACATTTTGCACGTGTGCTGTTAAACACGCGCCTTTATGCTCCCCTTCTCGACAAGATAACCACAGGCATCACCGTGGTGATCCCTATTGGGATGCTTATTAGTGCATCATTCAATCAATTAACTGTCGCCCTGCTCCTTGCCTTTATGCTTAATAGTAGCTTCGCCATATTATTTATAGTGTTGGGGCATCAAGCTTTGAAAAATGAGGTACCTGCTGCACGGCTGTTTCTCATTTGTTCAGTTACGGCTGCAACCTGTATATGCATTTCAACTGCAGCCGTATGGGGTGTTGTGCCCTATAACGATTTCACATTTAAGCTCATCGAACTTGGCGTCGCTTTTGAAGCGATTTTTCTAGCCTTCTTACTTGCACAGCGTTTTAGGTTGGCAGAAATAGAAAAACAACTTGCAGAGCGCAGCGCACGACAAGACACCCTTACAGGGTTGAGCAATCGGTTGGGGTTTGAACATTTGGTTTACCCTATCTGGCATCAGCATATTCGCAAAAAGCATGATGTCTCTTTGGTATTAATAGACATTGATCATTTCAAACAAATTAATGATAAACACGGCCACGCACTTGGCGATGAAGTACTGCGATGTGTTGCTGCGCTACTCGAGCATGGGAGCCGCCAAGGTGACATTGTCGCTCGATGGGGAGGCGAGGAATTTCTTTTATTACTTCCCAACACAAATGAAACACAAGCTAACGAGCATGCAGAGAAACTTCGAGCACTCATTGAAGATGCAGTTATTGATAGCGGTGCTGCGCATATACAATTTACCGCAAGCTTTGGAGTTTGCGGAACACAAGATGGCTTATTGGAAAATGACAAGCTTACCGATGACACCCTAGAACATATGATAAACGTTGCTGATAAGGCGCTTTACGATGTTAAAAAGTCAGGAAGAAATAGTGTTTGTGCCGCCAGTGACCTCGATACCTCAGTCATTGTGTAATGATGAGTTTCCCGTTGCTTTGGCGCGTCTTCATATTAATAATTCAATGCTATGCTATCTAATCAATTCCTTGTTATTGTGGAGAAAATCTGTTCAGTAGCAAATGTTAAGGATAAAACGCTAGCTTCTGCACACTTTCTATTTGTCTCTTTGTTTTAGGTGATAAAACAAAGAACAGACCTAACATCGAAAACTGCGCCTTGGTCAACCAGTCAAAAGATAACATTTCCTGCCATATTGTTTGCATTTATACCTAACTGGCTCTGATACAAGGTTAAGAGCTAATCGTGGCACAAATATCGCTGGAAATACGCGTGGTTTTTCTTAAATGAATTTCCACGGACAAATCATTTGGTTATCAATCTGAATTGAAGAAGGCAAAAAATATGAACATCGATACAGCTCAATCTGCAAACAGCTCTATTCACACGACATTAGCTCAGACTATTGGAGAGAACAAACCTAAAGACAACAGTAGTTTTAGCGGTGTCGTTGTTCACGAATCTGAGATAGTAGATACAAGTAGTCAACACAAAATACAGCAGTTAGAAGAACTGAAATCAGACATTGCAAGCGACTCAGATCTTAACGAGAACGATAGAGGAGCACTGCTCACCCAACTAGAAGAGCAAATACTGAAACAATACGCCAAATCGTCAGAAGATAAAGATGAGAAAATAAAAGCAGATAGTGCTCAAAGCCAAGCGGAACGAACTTTGAAACAACTGGAAATAGCTTATAATTCTGAAACAAATAAGCCTAATCGCAATCAAAGCTTTTCTGAAAAAGTTTAGACTAAACAGTTGAATCTCAGTTATAAGTTCCTGAAATTGATTTCGAAACGTTGAACTTGATTCTTTGTCATTCACGATCAACAAGTTAATAGGTGAAACATGAACATTGGAAGCACATTAACCACCCTGACGGCAGATTATGTACATAAAAGCGGAAATGCATTACCGCATGGCCGAGTAAATGATTTGCAGCCACAGCAAAGCGAATCACTCATACGAAACTTGGCAAAATCTATTGATCCCACTAATATGACTCGCAATGATGCTCGAACCATAGCTGCAGCGCTATTCCCCAATGACCCAGGCGCAGTATTTGAAGCACAAGGCTTAGTGCTAATCAACGACAGTGGTCAACTACGGCCAGCTATTGAAACAGATCCGATCATGAACGAAGAGTTCAACATGTTTGATTCATTAAAAAATCAGATTGAGTTCAATAAATCTAAAGGGTTTTCAACTGTGTCGTTAGAGAAAGGCCTAGAGTTTTTAAAAAAATTCAAGATTGCGCAGGGGGTAGGCTCTATCGATACATTCATATAGAACCTCTCACAAAACTGTTTCACGGTTCGCAAAACGAAACTAGTGGAAGGTTCTACTCGTACATAGTTTTTTTTGTATTTTTACTATTTTGACCAAGCACACCCGCAGGCTTAGCCCCATTATCCGTTGTAAGCGCGTAACGGATATTTGTTGTTGAGTAATCGGAACAGTTCGCGGCGAACAAAAAGGGCAAAAGGACTGCCAAAAGTGTGAATATGCCGAACTTAGATCGTGTCCATACCCATTCAAATCAAAATTATCTAATGCGCGATCGTCACTGTTGTCGAACTACCTTTTATTCCCTCCTATTTGATGTGGGGAGAGGCTTCCGATGAAAGATATAATCTTCCGCCATAAAAAATCATAGTTTTACACTACTAAGCTTATATGCTTTAAGTGATTCCTCGTTAATATCAGTAAACCGCGAGACTTCCTTACCATCTTTAATAACTAAAAGAGTTGGAAACTTCTTCACTGAATGAGAGAAAAACAATGTATTTTCGCTGTCAATCTTCAGTGGAAGTGTGATGTTATATTTGTCTTTGAATTCACTAAGTTCTTTATCTCCTGTCCATAGTCGACTAATGATGATTTTAGCGCTGTAGCCATCAAATATACTTTCGAGCTCAGGAGCAAGTATATTCGCGCGTTCACAATTGCTTGCCATTTGGGGACGTGAATCTTTTAGATACCAATCACACCAAGTAGCAGTAAAGAGAAGCAGATGATTTCCCGTACTATACTGTTGTTTTGTTTGGGTCGTGTTAGGCTCATTGGCACCAGAGTATAGCGGTGTTACTTCTCCCGTTGAAAGTAGCGAAATTTTTTCATTGAGGCTATCAGTCACTCCAGTACCTTTATGTACGATGTTGCCGTCAACATCAACTAGAATATGCAAAGGCGTCCCCTTCAAGCCTACTTCTTGCGCAAGCTCGCTATTGGCATCAAGAACAATTGGCATATTGAGGTCATACGAGTCTATTACATTGTCAACAGCACCGAGTGATTCATTAATCCCTATATTTACGCCAACAACAAGAAGATCACCACCATATATATTATGAATCTCATTGAAGTGTGGCATCTGTTCTAGACAAGGCTGACACCAAGTGGCCCATAACTTTAAATAGATAGGCTTGTTATCGGCGAGCGCTCTCAGAGTTGTTGTTTTACCGTAGCGAGTTTGTAATTCAGTATCAAGAAATGTCGCAGTCGCACCAAAAGTACATGATGATAAAATGATGCTAATTAGGACAGCATTGAACACTAGGGATACTTTCGGAAGTTTTGGCATGCCTTCGTTCCTCGTACATTAATGAAATACATCTATTTCGCTCGACATCCAAACGCCAACGAAATAAAGGTATTGGTTAAAGAAGCACTTGAAAAAGGCGAGCTTCTACTAAGAATATGAGCTTCTAATATGACGCTTTTACCACAACTCAGAGGCAAAAAATAATGCCGGCATCACTTTGACCAACTTATTAAAGAGCCATCCTTGGCCAAACGAATTAAGCAGTCGAATTATGAGCTTCGATCTAAAACTTTGAAATGTTGCTAACAAAAAACCACAGGGAAGCGAGAATTCACATCACTGTTTAGCAGAATGTTGCGGTACACTTTAAAAAAACCCTTTAAAACGAATAAAATACCGGTCTTTTATGAGATTTTTAGGATCTTAGAAACATATCTTCTCTTACCTAGAAGAACTAGTCCCAGTAGTGATAGAGCAAATGCAGATGGCTCTGGAACACTTGTTACCGGTGTACTTGAACCACTCACTAGTTCTGCCTGTAGGTTATCTATACCAATAAGGTTGTAGTCGCCAAACTGCGTGTACTCAGTGCTACCGAATAAACTACCGCGTCCTAATCCTACCCTTAACGTATCGAAGAAATCTTCATCTGACCAACCTAGTGTTGCGGGTATGCCAAAATTGCCAAATCCTACTTCTATGTCTCGAAATAGTCCTGCTCCAGTTTCAACGCCATCTCTTAGTGTTTGCCAAACCAAGTTACTAAGCCTTGCACCAGTCCCTGAGAAAACATCCATTTCGAGTCCACTGAAGAGGAAGCCTTCCTGAGATGTAATTTCAACAAACGATCTATTGCCGCCATTACTGTAATAAATTCCCTCGAAGCCAAAACGCCCATAGGTATCAGCTACCGAGACGTTTAAACCTCCTTCTTGGTAATTCAATAGCGATTGTCCAAAGACCAGTTCGTCAAAAGTCGCCTGATTTGTCACGTTACTAACGGCACTACCAGCCCCTTGAGAGGTAATAATTGCGGCATTTACTATTGAAGATGATGCGAGTAAAAAGAAAGAGACCAAGCCTCTTTTGAAACCAACTTTCATTATATTGCTCCTAATGCGATTAACTACATTCCTTGTTGTTTAACTAAATCGTGCGCCCCAATAGGCATGATGATCCATCTTTTGAATGAGTGAGAAGATTATTTCAAACGGAAGGCTTCGGATATGACTTTTACTGCCAATTTGTTAGCACAGATGCTAGAACTCTATTGTTGATGCCTTTATTAACAAGGAATAGTTTTATGATAAGAGGCGGAAATTGCACCGAGGGGCAATTTTTAGTGATGATCGTGATAATACGATGACTATGGTCCCCGAACACGTCCCTAGATATCGTAAAGATTTCCAATGAACGCTTGGTTTTTAAACGGCGTGCGGATAATTAAACATTACACTCGCCAATGGAATGTTCTGGGTCATCCGATTCGCTGTGGGTTATTGGGTTTTCTATTTAACGTTAATAAACTTTGACAAGTTATAAATAAAGATTGCCAGTTTTTAATTTCAACTCTACTAACTGGAATAGTCGATATCCCAAAGCGCATTATACTTAACATTATGTGAAAATAGAGTTGACCAGACGAAACGAAAATAGGCTTCGCAAAACGTTTCATTGTTTAGGAGAATTACTTGACAATTCTATCGCCCAATAAGCCTGCATCTGTTTCATTGTAAGTAACAAGGACACATATAATTCTAAAATAAGAGCCGCTTAGTAGCGGCTTTTATTAGATTTCAGCAACTTAGAAACATGTTTTCTCTTACCTAGAAGAACTAGTCCCAATAATGATAAGGCAAATGCAGATGGTTCTGGAACATTTGTTACCGGTATACTTGAAGTACCTACAAGCTCTGCTCTCACATTGTCCAAAGCAATATGGTTGTACTGTCCAAATTGAGTGTACTCAGTAAGACCAAAACCCTGGCCGTAACCTAAACCTACTCTTATCGTATCAAAGAAATTTTCATCAGACCAACCAACCGTTGTCTGTACGTCCCGATACGCGACCCCTGCATTTAGGCCTCGGAAAATACCTGACCCAGTCTCAATTCCACCTCGTAGCGTTTGCCAAACTAGGTTGTTGAACTCCAAACTCGAACCAGTGAAAACATCCATTTCTATCCCACTTAAAAGAAAATTTCCTGTAGCGGTTATTTCCACAAAAGAGTAGTTCCCTCCACTGCCAAAGTATATTCCGTCGTAGCTGCCATTTATAGCGTCAACTGAGATGTTTAAGCCGCCCTCGCGATAATTAAGTAACGATTGTCCACCAGTTAAGCTATCAAAAGTAGCGTGATTTGTAACATTACTAATTGCACTACCAGCGCCTTGAGAGGTGATGATTGCACCATTCGCTATTGATGACACTAAAAAGAAAGCCAGCACTACGCCTTTTATGAAACAATTTCCCATGTTCTTTTTCCTAATTTAATCAACTTGTATCCATATTATTTAAATCACTCAAACGTGCCAGAGTGAGTGCGAGCATGTTCAAACAATGCGAAGTGCACGATATTGCAAACCTAAGGTTACTGACATAACTTTTACTGCCAATTTGTTAGCACAAACACAAGAACCCAATTGTTCTTGCCTTTGTTTACAATCATTTTTTTACTGAAGGTGGAAATTGGCAATAAGTCACTATCGTCAGAGAGTTAACACCAAAACGCCTGGGGACTCGCTCTATTATTATGTTCTTTAATGGATTGTTTTAAAGATGAATGCCGGTTGGGCTCGCTTGACAACGGGTAATAAAAGAGCAGCAGTTGCTGCTCTTTGAGATGTCTTTACTGAGTTGTTACGGCGTCTCGGGGCTTGGTAGCCTATAGTCTTGTGACGCCCGAATTAACGCTCGACGCTTCGGTGCATCATCCAATGGTTGCCCATGATATTCGAGCGTTCCCCACGCTCCAAATTTACTTGTGGCACTGCCCATGTGGCTAAACACGGCAAATAAGCTTCCACCGTTTTCAAACCAGACTTTATAGTATTCATTGTAAATCGCTTCCATCACGGGATGCCTCTGGAAAGCGGTTAGTTTATCCATCAGTACACTATCGTTACAGAAGTCATATTCAAGCGATTCATTGTATCCGCACAGATAATGCTGCCCTCCTTCATAAGCAAAAAGCAACATTCCTCGCTCATTAGCCATAGCAGCATGTCTTGAAATACTACCTCTTACGTCATCATGATGAATATCATCGTAAGCCATTTGTTGTAGCTCCTCAAACGAAGCGTTCACAAAAAAGTCACGTCTTTCTTGCGTATCAATTTGCGGGTAGCCTCCAAAGTAAGGCGCAATCGCAAGAGCGTCAATAGTCTGATCGTTAGGGTTAATTCGCTCATCATCTAATGCTAGTAAAGACTGCTCCGTGCGATATATCCAAGAACCTTGCCCGGAGAGAATCGTAATAATACGATGACTTTGGTCCCCGAACACGTCCTTAAATATCGTAAAGATTTCCAATGAACGCTTTGTTTGTAGGCGGCGTGCGGATACTTCAACATTACACTCACCCATGGGAAGTTCTGGGTCATCAAATTCGATGCGAGTAATTGGGTCCTCACAAGCGGCTTGTTCTAACCAAGTTGTCTGAGGAAACATCCAATTCCACAACTCATTTGAATACTCTACAAAAACAAATTTGTCCTCATCTAGATTAGAAAGTACTAATTCTGCATAGGCTCGAATATAATCGTCGTCCGCCCTGTGCGGCAGCGTCACCCAAGGATGAACATCCAAATGATTTACTAGTGCCATCAAGGTCGCTGGAGGGTGACCCGCAAATGCGCCGCCATTACAAACACTACCTGGACAATCATTCCAAGTATAGTATCGTTGGGGCGTTAAATGACTAGCATCAATTGCCGCATTGCCGTTGGTAAACATCATATCCATTAATCTTACGACGCTAATATCGTCAAGACTCGCAGGAAGTCTTTCATTGAACGGTTGATTTTCATAACTCGAAAAGTCGTCCTCGTGAACCATTACGAAACCGTGTAATGGGTCCTCTACAGCGGATTGCTCAATCCCAAGAAATACTTCATCGCCGAATTTGTATATGTGATGTCCAGCAGAAACCTCTTCAATAAGTCTTGCACCAAAAAGATTAAACTCCCCTTGCCCTTCAAACAACACGTGATAATTACCCGCATTACGCCTTTCACCAGAACTAATCGGCATAACAACAGTCTGCGGTAGATCGGTGCCAACAACAGAAAAAGGCACATAAGTTGGGTAACCATCACTTCGTTTTGGAATTTGGTCGAAGTAAATATCATTTTCGAACCGAGTCCCGTTCGCGTCAGAAGTCTTCCAAGGATCGGCTGCTCGCATTTTGTCTTTATATATATCAGCCGCGGTATAATAAACCTCACCTGTTAAATTCATTCCCATTAAGGATTTACCACCAAGGGCTTCTGTAAGTTTAAGGCTAGCCCCGGTGTTGTAAATTGGTTGAGACGGCAAAGAATCTTGTCCGTTTACCGTAATTCTTATCATTCCTGAAGCTTGTCGGTTAGCCTCATCTTGTATGGTATAGCTGAGGCTTGCTTCTCCGACGAACTCAGGATTAGGTGTGAATATAACGTCCCCTATTTCGGCTGCTTGCTCAAACGTCCCATTTATCGGTTCATGAAAATCAACGATACTTAGTTGACCTACACTGCCCGTATCGTTCGCTAACAAACTGTCACCGTCAATGAATAGCGGAACGCCCACTTGGGTAGTAAGTGTGTCATCTACGACAACCAGCGAGTCAGCCTCTCCAGCGACTTGAATATGCACCTTTGCATAGGTCATATCGGAGTTGGGGGTACTGCTTACCTTGAACCCATAAGTAAAGCTTGCTGTGCCTGCAAACCCCTCGTTGGGTTCGAAAGTCAGACTGGAGCCTGATTGATTTCTGCGAACTATCCCACCTTGCCAATCATCTATATAGGCTATCGTTAGCTCTTGGGGTTTGTTTGTATCATTACTAAGCAAATCACTTTCTTCAATCGTTAGGCTATCGGAAGAAAGTAAAAAAGTATCATCGGTGGGATGGATTACTAACGGTACTTCGTTAATATCATTCGTGACGTCAATACTGACTCTACTCCATGATTGTCTCGCTTCTTGATCTATGATGCCATAGACAAAACTGGCAGTGCCTATGAAGTCTTCATGGGGTTGAAAATGGATAACCCCCGTTTGTTGGTCATAACTTACCTCTCCAAATTCAGCATCATCAATATAATTTACGTCAATAACCGCGCCTTCTGGCACGTTGTCGTTATTAGTCAAGGAAAGTACAGATATGGAAATAGGTGAATTGATATAAGAAACAAAACTGTCAGGCATGGCGACCGGGCCTGACGCATTGGCAAGATAACTCAGCGATAGCAATGAGATGCTAAGAAAAGTACTTCGAATCATTTGACACCTTAGGAGAGTAGTAGAAATTTCTGACTTGTTAACCTCCTAATTTACTTTCTCAAGAGTATGGTCGCGATGGCATATTACGCCATCTGATTAGCATCAGGGATTTCTTTAATACGTTTATTCTGAAATGCCTTATTCAACCCTAGAAAAACAGCTGCAAATACGGCGAAACTTACATTTACTATTATCGGCTCGGGATAGCCTTCCTTCCATAGCACAAGCAAATTCTCTTTGAATATTAACCAGTCGGCGAAAAACGTTATTGCAAATAGTATTGATGTTATCGATATGCAATGAGCGACAAATGTGCGATTTTTTGTTGTACAAAACGCGAACAGTACTGCAATAAATAAGCTAATAAAAAAACCTGTTTGAACTATAGATACCCTAAACGTCCAATCCTCACTCAGCACTCTCTCCAGTAAAAAAGTGAAAGCAGTTGCAGGCAGAATACCTGCGCATCCACCTAGTGTAAGGCTGCGAATAAGTCGTAATACTCTTTGGTGGCTTGAACGTTTTTGCCGTTTTGCTATCCATAGAATATTTCCCGCAATAATCATCGCACATACCCCCATGGCGATTAGAAAAAAGATAAGTCTTAAATCAATACCACCTAGATTAGCAAAATGGATGCGATACAACAGCCTGGTTCCAGCAATAAAAGCGTTGCCCAAAGGTGGGTTTAATTCGCTTGGAAAGTCCCCAGTATCAACCTTATAATAGCGTTCCACCCTGTCGTTAAAACTGTCTTGATAAGCGCCTCTAAGCCTTATCACAGCGTTTTTATCACCATAGTTGTTAATGTTTAAAGTACTAATTTTAATGCCATATAGTTTTTCTGTATTAGCGACTAATTCATTCAAGTCGGGCATTTCAAGAGGTTGATTCAAGGACTTGGTTTTGACGCGAACTGCGCCTGCATCCAGTAATACAGCATCTAAATCACCGTTGTATAAAACAAGCACAGTAGGAACCTGGGCAATAAGGCTTAAATTCAGCATTAAACCAGTTACCGCAAACAAAAAAGTATACGGAAGACTGATGACTCCTACGACGTTATGGAGATCATTCATGGCATAGCGGAGAGTTTTATCTTTCCTGTAGATAAAAAAATGACTTATGATTTTTCTTAGCTGAATTACGATACCTGAAAACACCAAAATAAGAAAAAACAAGGTGATAAATCCAACAATATAGTTACCTAAAGGTAGCTTAAGGTTGTAATGTAGCTGGTAGAAAAAATCAGCAATCTCGAATAAATTCGAATCATCAAGAACCTCACCAGACCCTGGGTCAAGCTTAAGTTGTTTCAATTCACTTTTGCTATTGTCTGAATTTTCACCTGCCTTAGAGGGCTCTTCATCTAATCTTGGCACAGCTAAACTAAGTCTATAATATGGCGAGCGTTCATTTGGAAAGCTGATTCCTATGCGTTGCGTAACGTCTGCATGGTACAACGCAATACTATTTTCGATAACTCGATTTAAATCCAAATGGTCACTGTATTGTTTAATAGGATAGTGCGGCATATTTGCCCAGCGATAGATTTCAGGTTGAAAAAACGTGATGGCTCCTGCCCAAAATATAATAAACAAAGGAATTGACATAAAAAGACCAATCCATCCGTGGGCTTCAATCATGCTCCGCATTTTTTCAGCTTTCATGCTAATACCTCAAAATAAAAAAACGCATTAACAAGGCCAGAAATTAACAATGTGGTAAAACTATATTTTACCGGTTTGGTTATTGTTGGTTCCGAGTAGAAATAGGTCATTAAGCTAGCCCATATGACGAACGTACCAACAAAGCCAAAAAGTAGATAAATATCACGAGACATGGGTACGAGGTAAGCAAGATTGAGTAGTAAACTCATGCAAACTAATAAACTGAGTATTAAGCCAACACCGGTTTTAAGCCACATGAGTACCTCCAGCAATGGCTGTAAGTAGCATGAAAACACAACCAACGGGAACAACTTTCTTAACATCAGGAAAATAAGGTGTGATTAAAGCGAGGCTTATCCAGCAAAGTATTAGTAATAAAATAACAAACAAGAGTGCTGTCACCGCTATGTATATCTGCGTCATACATGAGAAACTAGTTACTATGGCAAATATAAATGTAATATAGGCTTTTTGTTTGGATATGGGTTGCAGTAGTAAGCGTTGCTCGTATGACGACAAATATACTATTAGTGCACCTCCCCACAACACTTGCATAGCAAGAACTTTAAAAGTCAAAAGCAAGTTAATTTCCTACCATCAAAAGTCAAAACCTTAAATTTCAAGCAAACTATGAATAGAAAATGATTTCGTGTTTTTGAAATAATGTCGAATCATCGGTTTAAAAAGCACGAGAACATTTTTACAGGACTTAGAGTTACTTGGTTATATGGTACCGAAAAATTATTGGTGTTTGGGCAATAAGTCAGGAGAATAAGAATAGATGCTAACAAATTGGCAGAATATGCCATCTTTTGCGCCAGTAAATTCACTTACAATTCGAAGCTCATATAAATAGCTCTCAGTAACCGTCCGTATGAAAACTAAACTTATTCTATTGCTTTTTATTCTTTTTAGCCAAAACCTGTTTGCCATGTCTGACGAAGAAATTCTTCCGAATCAGAGTGAAATTATTAATGCCGTATTTATCTACATGGGTGTGCACGCTAAGTTGGACGTGAATGAAGAGTGCAGTGCAATCGCCAAGAATAAACTCGATCAATTTTACTCTGAATTCACAGAGAAAAAGCATACTGATGAACGTTTGGAAGATGACAACTTGTGGGGTATTTGGTATGTCACTCTTGCTCGTCGTTATCAGATTAACAAATGTGAGAAAATGGCCAATATCACCTACAAAAGGGCGGAATATTTCGCCGAAAAGCATGGCGATCAAGATTTATTTCAAGTGATTCGAGACATGCAAGCTTTATGAAAATTAAGTACCGCTTCTTTATTTGTATGTTGGTTTATGCACTCTCTGGTGAAGCGTGCAGCTGTGAACAAAAATTGGCCAGTGAAATATTTTCACTGATTAACGAGCGACTGAGTTATATGGATGTCGTTGCCCGCCATAAAGCGAAGTTCGGCCTCCCTATTGAAGATGTTGAACGAGAAAAAGTCGTACTGAATAGCGCAATATCATCAGCTCAACTGTTAGGTATTGCCCCTGAGTCAATCCATAGATTCTACGAATTACAGATTTTAGTTGCAAAAGCAATCCAATATAGAGCGAGAGCTGCTCTACTGCATGATCATCACATTGAGGCACAAGATTTAAACACGGATATTAGACCTAAATTACTCACACTTGGTAGGAAATTTGATAATAAATTGGCTACCTATTTGTCGAGCTGCACGTTTTCATCTAATGATAAAGAAGAATTTCTAGACAAACTTACTTCCCCCTACTTGTCTACGAGAGATAAAACTGCACTGTTTAAGGCACTGATTACAATTAGCCTGTCTTCACAAGTTGATTAAAATCGAAACTATATATCTATTCCCTCTACATGTGAGTAACAATATTCTATGGCATCAGACATGACAGATACAGTGCAACACCTTGGCAGTAAAACCGAGCAACTTACTATAAATCAACGACTAGCAAGTATAGATGCACTCAGAGGACTAGTTATAGTCATAATGCTTGTTGATCATATTCGGGATATTTTCTTTGGTTATTTGAACATAGGTGATCCCGTGGATGCTTTGACGGTTGATACTGGTCAGTTCATCATTCGTTTGCTTAGCTCGCTGTGCGCCCCTGTATTTGTATTGTTAACAGGATTGTCAGCATATCTCTACGGATTGAATCACAGCAAGCGGCAATTAGCAGAGTTTCTTCTAAAACGCGGACTAGTTTTAATATTCTTGGAAGTAACCATTATCGGTTTCGCTTGGACTGGCAGGCTTCCTCCAGATACATTTTATTTGCAGGTGATTTGGGTGATCGGTTTAAGCATGATTGCACTAGCTGCACTTATGCACCTACCAAGCAAAGTTCAATGGTTGATTATTTTATTTGGGATAGTAGGACATAATCTGTTGGACAACATTGCTTTACCTAGTGAGCATAGTCTTCATGCTATATGGGCGATATTGCATCAGAGAGACTGGCTACAAGTGACAGAGAATATTAGTATACGTACCAGTTATCCTTTACTACCTTGGCCTTCAGTCATGCTCTTAGGCTTCCAACTTGGTAAATGGTTTCGTCCTGAAATGAGCGGAAAGGCACGTCAATTAAGACTACACAAACTTGGCTTTGGGTTACTTATTACTTTTTTTATCATTCGAGCAGTCAACTATTATGGCGACACACCTTGGTTTGTGAGCGAGCATTTGAGTGTAGCTTTGATGAGCTTTTTGGCTTTGACCAAATACCCTCCCTCTTTATTATTTTTGCTTTTTACTCTGGGAGTAGGATTAATTATTCTCGCTTACTTTGAGCGTTGGCAAGATAAAAAAATTATTATGCCTTTTGTAACGTTTGGCAGTGCGCCCATGTTTTTCTATATCTTTCACCTTTACCTGATCGGTATTAGCTATCTGCTATGCATAATGCTGTTAGGTCCGACTCACGGGGAAAAATTCGGCTTTGATGAGATGTGGCAGCTCTGGGTTTTATTTTTTGTTTTACTGCTGCCCTTATATTTCTCAACATTGTGGTTTGGCAAACTAAAGCAACGGCGGAAAGATATCCGCTGGCTAAAATACTTTTAAGTTGATAGGTTTATTTATCAGCGTGAAAAGTTTGACTTCAAACTCTGATGTACCTATCAGTTGTTATAGAGTTTAGGCGATTCGAGTAGGCAAATACACTAAAGCTCAATTCAGGCAACAACATAGGGTGACTCTGAAATTGGCTCCTTAAAGCAAACTCTAACCGCCGTTGATTATTTAGAGTCTGCTGTGTCGAAATATTTAATGGTTGGAGGGGCCTCTAAGAAACCGATCAATTGGCTCAGCACTCCATTTTGTTCAATAAAATTCAGATATTCATGATGGCTCTTTATCGATTGCCATTCTTAATCCAACAACATTTCGTTATTGTCTTAATTAAATTACAGAGCTAAGACGCATAAGAACAAAAACTTAATGTGCTGCAGAATCCATACCTACTCCAACAGAGTGCCAATTTAGTTTGAATGCATAGTTAGATTAGTTTTAACTTAAATTCTTTCCAGCCAAAACAGGTTATCAATCAATGATCGCTCCATTTGGCATTCTCCCACAGCTGATTTTGCCTATTCAAATACTGCTACTAAAAGCAGATTTAAGTAAACCAACACCAGCAAACGCAAACACGCCCGCAACCACTCGATCTGTCCAATGCCCAAACTTACGGTACATGTTCATTACCCCATTCATAGAAAATAAGAATGAATACATGGCATTGACAAAAAAACCAACCAACATACATAGCATTACAGCAGAGATTAAGAACAGTATATCTTGTCCTTCCCCAAGCCCGAAAGAAAGTGCAGCTATCCAAGCAACAACCGTCTTAGGATTAGATGTGTTCAGTATAAACCCTTTCCAAAACCATTTTGTATAGCTCAGTTCACTAGTCATATTTCTCAAAACTTTGTCTCTTGGAGTTAGTGATGATTTGAAAGAATTATAGGCCAACCAGAGAAGATAAACGCCGCCTAGAAGCTTTAGCGACATAAACAGATAAAGTGTACCCTGAAGAACAGCCCCCAAGCCTGTAGCAGCAACTATGCCCCAAATCAGTAAACCAAACGAAAGCCCTGCTCCATATACAAGACTCACTCTCCTACCTTTACTCATCGCTAGCGTCGCATTGGATATTGTTGCAGGACCTGGGGAAACCGCGATAAAAAAGAATGCTAAACCAGTAGTAGCTAGTAATGTGACGTCAATCATTTTTACCCCTTTTGTAATAACTTATCGTCAAATCAAAAGTCTGACATCTCACGTCTTCGAATAAATGTATACCGACGGAATCCCATGATACCTGTCGATCATTGTAGAGCCACTCACCAACAAGTGACCGCCAATTGAAATTAGGGGAATACCATAGGCTATATTCATATTATCTTTGACATTGTGCACGAGACTAAAGTCCCGTCTATCAAATATACATAATCCAAATTTGTTGTTAACGGTAATAAAATGCTCGTCGGTTTGCACAAATGAAGTAAATTCATACTTCCTAAAGTCTCTGCCGAATGGCGTGAAACTCAATGTCTGGCCAGACTCAATATCAATCTCGTGGTGAGCTCCTGAAGTAAAATTCACTAAGCTATTTCGAGTTTCGCTTAGTAGATATCGACTGTCTTCCAATTTTGAAATTGATCCAATCGTAGGCGCTTGAACCCATCGAAGCTGACCTGTATTTTCATCCACGGCGTATACGGCATTGACATCTTCGCAACCATTGCGAGGCTCGTACTCAAATTCACCAAGTTTAACTTTTTCTTTTAACAGTGCTTTGCCATGAAAAATCATTAAAGACGAAACACGTTCAGGCTCTAAACGATTGTCAATAGAATGACCGATTGGCAGTGTGAGCTGCCATTTCAATGATTGACTGCCCGTGTCAAAACAACTGAGAATACTTTTGTCTTGGCTGACGAAAAATACGTAGTCAGTAATATCACTCCGCACGACCTTGTAGTAAGTATCACTTATCTCAACGTCAAATTGTTTATCAGTTAAAAAGTTATAGAAACGCCAGTACCCCTCATTTTTATCGAAAGAATAAACAACATACGAACCGAGAATGTGCTTTGTTCCGCTTCCCAAAAATGCAGTTGTGTAGTCCTCTTGTTGTCCTTTGCCTAACAAGCGAATTGTGTTGTCTGACAAATCTAATAGAGACAGCGCGTTATTGTGAGACCGCGTTAGCTGCACTGCAGGGTCAAAATCTGATACGAATTGCTCATCGCGGTTTTGTAGGTTAAATGAAGTAATCGGCCCATTCTTTTTTACATCAAAAAACTTTAGGTCAACGTGATCGACAAAACAGTCACAGAGTAGGATTTTATCTTCTGATAATGAACCCAAAAACGCCTTATTTGCCAGATAATGCTGCAATTTGTACATCGCTATGTTCCTTCAAAACTAATGTGCTTATAGCTTGAGCACGATTTCTACTCGGCGATTTTTCGCCCGGCCGGTATCTGTGTTGTTCTCCGTTGCAGGCGAGACAAAACCGATACCAACACTGGTTAATTGAGTGCCTTTGACTTTAAATCGTTCGACTAAGGCTGCTTTCACCGCATCAGCTCTAGCTTGAGACAGAGAAATATTGTATTGATAACTTCCTTTGGTATCGGTATGGCCAACAATGTAAAAGGCTGAATTAGCATTGGCTTTGACATAAGAAGCAATCGCTTCCATCGAACTATCGGATTGTTCGGTCAAGGTCGCACTATTGTATTCAAAATAAATGCCTGAAAGGACCGCGCGACCAGATTCGTGAACATCCTCAGCAATCTTGCCAGATGTCAGGACCATTTCTTTTAGTTGCAAATCACTCTGTTTAAATACATCAACAGCGTATTGAATATTAGGGGAGTAAACAGACTTAGCGACTACCATCCATACACTTTCGGCTCCCTTGGTCGCGCTGAGCATGCCTACTGTTGCTTTGTTGAGATTGTAAAAGTTCTTAAATGACTGAAATCGGCTTTTTGCTGTTTTTTCCGTCACGATTTGTTGATGGAGAAAGTAACCGCATTCTTCAAATTGGGACTCAGCAAGACAAGATAAATAAACATCAAATCCTTGTTTTTTTAATCCTGCTTCAAGTGAATAAAGCACCTCTGATACCGTGGCATTCGTATCGCTTGGCACGTCATAAATTATTGTAGTGCGGTCGCCGGCAACTTTTTGTCTTTTAAACTCTAAGGGGTTTTCATAGCTGTTAGCGGTTAACGGTAGTAAACCTTTGGCGTAACTAGCATTTGAGTATTGTTTGATATTAGCATTCGGAAAGCGTCCAATACCGGGATAGTCTGATGCTTTTATATCATTTGCTAAGGCTTCACTAATAACCAACCAACTGAATATTAGAAAGACAAATCCTCTAATATACTCGATGTACCTTTGCATACTTTCTCGTTAATCTAATTCGCTAAAACAGCGCACTAGGATAGCTAAAACCTGTGCGCCTCACTTAACATTTTGCGCCAACCGTTATGCGTATTCCGCCAAATAACGCAGTTTATCCTGAGCTTCTGCTATGCTTGCCTCTTTTTCATCAACTCCACCAAACTGGGTTGGCTGAGCGATAACAAACTGAGGGTCAGTTGCGCCGATAAAACTCAACATATGCCGCAAATGAGGTTCATAACAATTCATATCCTCCATCGGGGCTCCTTTGCGGTAATCTGCGCCGAAACTGGCTATAACGATGACTTTCTTGTTAGCAAGTTGGCCTACATAGTTACCCGAATTATCGGGTATGAAAGTTCTTCCTAAGCGAATGATCATATCGAAGTACGCTTTTAAGGAAGCTGGAATGCCAAAATTGTACATAGGAGCAGCAATAACAATAGTGTCAGCGGCTAACAACTGATCCACATAGTCATCACTGGTTTTCAGAGCTGCACGCATTTTGGCATCGCGTTCGGTCTCTGGCGTGTACATAGCTACGTTGTGAAGTTCTGTAATAGTAGGAGGTGGATTCGAGGCTAAATCTAAATATTGGTATGATTCCGTGCCGGTTTCTAGCAGCATATCAATAAAAAAAGCTGATAATTGTCTGGTCACCGAACTCTGATATCGCGCACTGGCATCTATATGCAAAATTCCCATTAACAGTCCTCTTCTGTTGTCAATGTATTGAACTAGGAATTAATATATATTTATGCATATACATTTAGAATACATATAAAAAACAAATCACTAATGCAAAAAACGCAAAGGTAAATATGTTCGCTTATATACGTACTTTCATTAAAGTTGTTGAAACTGGCAGCTTTTCAAAGGCCGCCGCAGTATTAAATGTGGCGCCTTCCTCAGTTGCTAGAAATATCGATGCCCTTGAACAAGAATTAAATTGCACCTTATTTTTGCGTAGCACTCGCTTCTTAAAGCTAACAGACAAAGGAAGTATTTTTCTGCAGGGGGCAATAAAGCTGTTACATGATGCAGACCACTTACAAGCTTCGCTAAACGAAAAATTAACTGAGCCAGCAGGAACTTTACGTATTTCAACATTTGAAAGCTTTGGTCGACTGCATCTTTGCCCTATCACCTCAGGTTTTTTAGCGACATACCCGAAAGTTAGCATTGAACTTGAGTTAGATAATAAAGTGAGAGACTTATTTTCAGATGACATTGACATTGCCATTAGGATAGGGGCTCCAGCAGACTCCCAGCTAAAGTCGCGCACCTTAGTATCAAATAATGCCGTGATTTGCGCAACACCGGAGTATGTGAGTAAGTTTGGTAAGCCTATCGCGCCAGAGGATATGGCATTGCACAATTGCTTGCTACTTAATCAAAATCGCCAAAGAACATATTGGTACTTCAAAAAGGGGCGACAACAAAGAAAAGTGCAAGTAGAGGGTAATTTAAAGTCGAAAGGAGGGACACCTTTATTAAACGCATGTCTAAATAACCTAGGGATTTCCCTATTACCTTATTGGATGGTAGCAGAGTATGTAAAAACGAGTGCATTGATCACTTGCCTTACAGATTGGCAATGCAGTCCGATACAGAAGAACAGAAGTAGTGTTTACGCACTATACAAACAAAGTAATTATCCCAATCCGTTAATAAGACTATATATAGACTATTTGCTTAGAAACTTAACTGCATTGGCATGCTACTAAAACAAAAAAGGTATTAGCTTTTTCGAAATTCAAGTTTATATACAAGTGATTAACTTTTGGCTCTTTCTTTGCGCAAGTAGGTTAATTTTCAAACCACTCTGCATTTTATCTACAGCCCGGATAAGATCAGCTTTACTCTGGAATTTATACTAGCTTCGATCTTAGAAAGATCGGCTTGGGCCCTCGCGCGGAATACGATTCCTTGACGAATATCAAACATAAGTTGTGCTCGTTCAAGTGAAGGGAAGTCCGTTGGCAGAATACCTCTCGCTTTTTCCAATTCAAAACGCCTAGCAAAACGGGCGTCAGCATCTCTGATTACTTCTTGTAGCAAAGCTTGTGAACCATCGACACTCTCAACACTTGTGGCAACGCAAGAACCTAAGAAACAACCTGCTGCACTATTTTTAGTATTAGTACTGTGTTCGATCACCGCTTTAAAAAAAGCATAAACTGCACGTTCAATATCAGGCTCTGTTTCAAAGACTAACAACGGTGTGCATTCTTCACTTGAGGTATAATACTTAATGGTCTCTAAATAGAGTTGTTGTTTATTTTCAAAGACAGAGTAGAGACTGGGGCTATTTATCCCCATCGCATCGGTAAGATCTTTGATTGATGCTCCATCATAACCTTTCTGCCAAAATACATGCATAGCTGCTCTTAATGCATCTTGTTTACTAAACCCTCTTGGTCTACCAGCTTTTCTTTTCATAAATATGTAACTTTCATTACGAATTAAAAATTCTTCTCATATATTTTGCAACAAAACCTACCACAAATTAGATACTTTTTCGAATGAAATGAATTTTTTACCGACCAGCGCTAAAAGAAAATAATTTATCAATCATTACAAAATTATTGAAGCGAATCTTTTTTCATGTTTTTATAGTGTTCGTTACAAAATTCGAACAGCAATATAAAATAATTTTCAAAAACTTGAACAAAGAAACGGAGAATCTAAAATGAAGAGTCCTAACTCTAAAAGTTGGCAGCAAAAAGTGGCAATCATTACAGGTGGTAGCTCTGGTATAGGCAAAGCAATAGCTCTATCACTAGCTAATATGAATGCCAACGTGTTGATTACAGGCCGTTCAGAAGAAAGATTGAAAGAAACCGCTTCATTATGTGATAACATTTCATACTTTGTCGCGGACAGCAGTAACACGACCAGTGCACACGAAATAGTTGCTCATACACTCAGCCTTTTTGGCCGCATTGATACCATTATTAACAATGCTGGCGCAGGCGGTTTACGTCCAGTTGAGAGCTACGATGCGCAATTTATTGAAAGTATGTGCGCTACCAATATTGTTGCCCCTTCATTATTGTTAAACGCAGCATTATCTTCACTAAAAGAAACTAAAGGAACGGTTGTTAACATTTGTAGTGCTGTATCAAAAAACGCTGGACCAATGATAGCGCATTATGGTGCTACCAAAGCGGCGCTTGAATACTTAACAAAGGCTTGGGCTATTGAGCTTGCTCAGCATGGTGTTCGTGTGAATGGTGTTGCCCCCGGTCCGGTTAAAACTGGTGCTCTTACTGGAATGATGGGGTTAGATGCCCAATTAGCCACTTCTATTGAACTTATGGAAGCGCAACAGGTGCCATTGGGTAGACGTGGTTTCACCGACGATATCGTGCCTTGGGTAGTTGATTTAGCAAGTACAAATAATAAATGGACAACTGGACAAATTCTGACTGTCGATGGTGGCTGGTCACAGAGAGTTCAGCCTTAGTCTTTTTGCGCAAGTAAGCTAGGACATTAAGCAAAATGGAAAATACTTACGAATACGCTTCGCAAACCACGAGAGCAATCTATCATGCGATTATTAAAGCTGGCGCCGAACCAGATGCGTTACTCAAAGCCGCAAACCTAACGATAGAACAAATCGAATTCGATGATTATGATAAGCATATTAGTTTGTGGCGTGCTGGCGAGGCATTACTTGGTCGCCCAGACATCGCACTTTATATCGGCTCAAGAAATAGCCCCTTTGACAGAGGTGTCGTTGGGGGAATCTTTGTTTCTAGTAAAACCTTATTAGACGCAGTCAAAGCTACAACCCGCTTCCTACATATTTTAATTGACTATATTCACGTTGAACTTAACTCAGACGAGAAACAATTTTATGTCAAGTTTAGTTATTCGAAAGAGGTATTCCATCATTATGGTCTAGAACATATGGCCATGTCTTTTTTGAATTGGTTGAGGATATATAGCAGTCGCCCTCTTACGCCTTGTCAGGTACAGTTCCAATTTCCACAACAATATAGTCAATCTAAGTATAGGGCTATGTTTGGCTGTCATGTGAATTTTGATCAAAGCGAGAATTTACTTGTTTTTCCTTTTGAGACAATGCGCGAAGGACGAATGAACTATAGTAAGTACATCAATGCGCTACTAATCAACCAAGCAACAGAAATCGATCAAGCGCAAACCAATAATGAATCGTTCATCGACAAAGCAATTCAGGCTATAAAAATTTGCACTCATCAACGTAGTTCTTCGTCAGGTGATATAGCGAAACAACTCAATGTTAGCCAGCGTACTTATCATAGAAAACTTTTAGCAGAAAGAATAACTCATCAACAATTACTTGACCAAGTCAGAAAAGAAATTGCAATGTCTTACCTCCCCGAGCCCAATAGCAGTATTAAGTACATTGCCTATCATCTTGGTTATGGTGATTTGAGTAGTTTTAGTCGAGCATTTAAACGTTGGACTGGACTCTCACCCAGTAACTACGTCAAAAAGCTAACATCACTTTCCATCTGATTCTATAAACGTGTTTTAGCCCAATATCATTTTAGATGTGATATGTACAAATTTAAGCATGTCTATTAACTTGAATAATTGCTTTAAACCTTCACGAAAAGTTACAACCGCTTCTTGGCGTATTGATTTGCCTGCTGCGCGACTGCTTATAGTATGTTCGGTTTCCGGAGCAACCTACATTTGCTTATAGACCGCAGCCGTATAGGGAGGCGAGGAATTTCTTTTAATGCTTCCCAACACAAATGAAACACAAGCTAACGAGCATGCAGAGAAACTTCGAGCACTCATTGAAGATGCAGTTATTGATAGCGGTGCTGCGCATATACAATTTACCGCAAGCTTTGGAGTTTGCGGAACACAAGATGGCTTATTGGAAAATGACAAGCTTACCGATGACACCCTAGAACATATGATAAACGTTGCTGATAAGGCGCTTTACGATGTTAAAAAGTCAGGAAGAAATAGTGTTTGTGCCGCCAGTGACCTCGATACCTCAGTCATTGTGTAATGGTGGGTTGCCCTAACTGGGCAACCATGCCGCAAGAGGATAGCTCTAGATTCGGTTTTGTGAGTACTACCCCCTATGAAAGTGAGTCATCACTAGCTGGTTGTTCTCTCGTTTTACTAACGGAAATGGTGGGTTGTAGAATGGCTTGGCAGCCCCCAAAGAAGTAAGAAAGCAATTCACCGCTTCCTTCTCGTCAACACTCAAGGCTGTAAACTGTTCAAGAATGCGTTGATATTTCCATACGGTAAAGCTGGTTATTCCCTTAGAGCCCTCTACTTCCCCGATACTAAATGCATGTTTTCCAATTATTCTTGGAATGGTTGTAGTGGGGTTCTGCTTCGACCAAGTTGTAAATGCGGACAAGGTGTTTTGAACAACAGGCCAATGGTCTCTGAACAGCAAGCGCAAAATAGGCAGTAATGTTTCTGGAATCGCATCATCATTAAGCCATTGCCCCAAATTATCAGGAGTTTTGTTCATTCTTTCCACCCAGGCCTCAACATGCGCAGCTTTGGCTCGCATTAACTGACCAGGATATGGGTCCATGTACAAATGTGCATACAAAGCGCCCATTAAACCAAAATCACCAACGCTGGCAGCTCCACCCAATAAGTAATCATGCTGTGCAAAATGAGCATCAAGCAGAGGAAGCAACTCGTTTTCATACCATTGCTCTATAGCAGGTATCGTTTGCTCAGTAATACCCAGTAACGGCACAAAACCCTTAAACTTATTACCCACTTTTCTACCGACAAACTTTCTTATAAAAGCCGGCCACCCTGGCAAAACAACCGACCCGAAATTAGCGTAAATGTAATCCTCATTATCTTTGTTCCAGCGATAGTGCATAGCTGGCAAGAGCAACCACTCATCTCCATAAAGCTCAAACAGTTGAGACACAATTCGTTGCTTAGCCGTGACAGGATAGACAGGCCGTTGAGGGTGCTGTTTTTCAATGGTGTCTATGATTTCTGCCGTGTCTTGGATGTACTGTTCATCAGGCGTTTTGACAACAGGAATAAAACGTACACCGGTGTTGGGCACGATTATCCGCTTATAGACTTTAATTGTAGAGAGTACCTCTTCATAAGGAATATTTTTGTAACGCAGATACGCTCTGGCCTTGCCGGTGTACATAGAAAAAGGTGCGCCATAAAGCGTGTAGACATTAGACATTATCTGCGCCTGTTTATAATAATTTTTATAATTTGATAACAGAAAATGGACTGTTATGCCATTCACAAACAACGAGATAACGCGTAGATATCAATTAGCTTAGGGCCTCACGAGCTTGCTTGAACCAATAAATGACGTTGGAATAGTGTGCTTGTCCATATAGGCGAATAAATTGTTTTGTTTGCTCGTCGCCAGTCTTCTCAAAAGCATTGATGCGGTTTTCTACATAGCTTTTTTCAAGAGGTATTCCGCACTCATTGACTATGCAGTGCTGCCACTCTTCATAAGTAGTAGGAATAATAGGTGTAGTCATGGTTTATGCCTATAATAGTTGTTATCCAACTGGTAGACTCCAAGTGGAACCTATCAGTATATACAAGGTTGGTTCAATTTGGTTTTAAGGCCTCGACGAATCAACAACGGTGGGCGCCTCTTCACTTTATTGAGCTGTATTTGTCCGTGAAGCATGCAGCTCAGAGCAACCGCTATTACTCAAAACAGACGTTAAAGTTACTAGTATCAATATTTTTTAATCGTGACCTTTATTATTTCGTTGGGTTAGGAGGTCAAAATTGCAATGTTATACCGTAACACATTTGGTGATAGCTAAGACAGAGGCTATGAGGCGATAAATGTCTTGAATTAAAAATGCCCGCTTTCTCTAGCGGGCACTTTTTACTTACCCATGAACCGCAGAGAAACCTTGCTCACCGTCAAAGGTGTAAAGGTTCTCTGTTTTAATGACGTCAAATCCAGCTTCGTGGAGTTTAGCTTGTAACGTCAATACGTCTGTGAAACTTATGCTATCGCTCACCGCCTTAAAACGGCAGCGCCAGTGATCGGTACAGAAAGTTTCAGGAAAGCCTTGCGGCCACACTTTTACGCCCCGGTTGGTAATAACTTCAAGTAAGAGCGCGTCGTTGTCGATAGCACTAAGCTCTTCACCTAATTGTTGAGGTTGGCCCTTTTGCCATTGCACAAACACATCTACACCGGCCAGTGACTTATCAACAGGCGCTTTGCGAGCTGGCGTGGGTAAGATCAGCGGTTTTGCTCCTTCGTAGCTTACGGCATTGAGTTTCTCTGGCGTTTTGCCAAGGCGAGTAATAACAGCGTCTGCAAATGCCAGTGTGCCAACTTTTTCTTTACTGACTCTTTCATCATAGATATCTGCCGTATGTACCCCGTCTTCTAGTGCACACAACCAAGCGTTATGTACTTTCTCGGCAACATCGGCCTGACCAATATGCACTAACATTTGAATTGCGCCGTGAATCAGTCCTGAAGGGTTAGCAACGTCTTTGCCAGCTAGGTCAGGCGCAGAACCATGAATAGCTTCAAACATAGCGCATTGGTCGCCAATGTTTGCCGAGCCAGCCATACCTACAGAACCTGCAATTTGAGCTGCCACATCAGACACGACATCACCGTATAAATTTGGCATTACAACCACATCAAACTCTTCCGGTGTATCAGCGATACGTGCAGTACCAATATCAATAATCATGCTTTCTTGCTGAATATCAGGATACGCTTTACCAATTTCTTTAAACACGTTGTGAAAAAGCCCATCTGTAAGTTTCATGATGTTATCTTTGATCATACATGTAACGCGCTTACGACCTTGCTGACGTGCATATTCAAAGGCATAACGCACAATACGTTCACAACCTGGACGCGAGATGAGTTTCAGGCACTGGTATACTTCATCGGTTTGACGGTGCTCAATACCCGCGTACAAGTCTTCTTCATTCTCACGAATGATGACCAAATCCATAGCAGGGTGTTTCGTTTCCACATATGGCGAATAAGCAATACAAGGACGAACATTAGAATACAAACCAAGCGCCTTACGCATACTTACATTCAGACTTTTGTAGCCGCCACCTTGTGGTGTGGTAATTGGTGCTTTCAACAATACTTTGGTGCGGCGTAAAGATTCCCATGCACTCTCTTCAATCCCGTTTTTCTGACCGCTCAGATATACTTTTTCGCCTATATCAATATATTCTGGTGCAATTCGAGCACCTGCGGCCTCTAAGATATGCATGGTAGCCTGCATGATTGACGGTCCTATGCCGTCACCGGTCGCAATCGTAACTGGGGTAAGAGAGGTAGCCATATAAATACTCCGCTAAGTAGAAAACTATCGATTCGCCTGACTAGGCAATGTGTTTGCAGCGCATTCTAATGATCAAATCTCTAAAAAAAATCAGATTTAATTTGGGTTATATATAAATAAAAGAGAACGTTTTATAAAAAAACATAGAAAAACGGTAACATAAAATGGTGGCGAGTAAGTCCCTTTCGGTCATTTTGTAGTTTTTAAGATAAGCAGCTAATGCTATTAACATACCTTGGCATTAACTTACTCCCAATCATTTTGCTAAAAGTATTGCCAGCCACTTGCCATATCAAAAAAACAGCGATTTAGAATAAGAGTTGTAGAGCGCCAGATGAGACAATATTTGCGGGGAACATAACATTATGACTTATAAAAGTTAGTGTGCTTCTTCTGATATAAATAACGGACACAGTGAAGGCTCATTGAGATTTAATATATCTAATGAGCGTGAATTGAAAAATGGGGTTAACTATTGCGTTTGTCCACTACAAACAATGAACGAGAGTTAGTAGTTATTCATATTAAAGTGAATTTTCATCATAGTCGCTTACTAGAAGTAAATTACTCTTCACGACAAGAGATAGTGAGTTTTTTGATAATCGAATGCTTTCGTGGCTCACCTTGAAGCTTTGAAGATAACCACGAATTTGTTCCACTTGATGCTTTCATTTCTTCTTTGTGCTTACCTTTTGTTTCTGCTTTTTGAGAAATTGCCCAAAGTTCTTTTGCAAACTCTCGTAAATCCTCTGGTGTGGCGTGAATGAATATCTCTTCAGCATTTGAATCTTTTTCTAGCGTAATCATAACTATCCTTATGTTTCTCATGCTCGCCTTTGCGGCGCGGTAATTCTAATAAAAAATGTGATCATTTAGCGCAGTGGAACTGCATGTTTTTAAACAAGTGTAGCTTTCAAACGAGCGGCCAATGAACTTATGATGAGCGTGTTATGCAAAACTACCGTAATTGCATACGTATACCAATATAGCAACTGTAAACTCTTTCTAGTTTCTAGCCAAATACTCTTAGATATTGTTAAATCCTCGAAAGGTAGAAAACCTTTATAATGTGGCTCAGGGCTGTAATGGCCATCGAAATTAAAGGTCCCGACTAATTTGCTTGTAAATTGATGACAGTACTTCTCAAGATTCGAGGCTATCGAATGTTAGATGAAGAAACAAAGCGTGCTCCTCCAATGAAGTGTTACTGTCGTCCGCTTGAGACAAAAACGAAAGTTCAGCTTCAGTAATTTCAACTGCTATTCCATAATAGAAGCCCCCATTCATTATCAGTCGGCCAGCAGCTGCAAAGCGCTTAAACCGCTATTGCTTTGTCTAGTGTGGCGAATCATTTTAGAAAAAATAAAAATTAGGTTGCTTAAACTTTTTAGTGCATACGTGCGACCAACGTTACATAAAAGATAAAAGTCTCTTTAGAGTAATACGTTTAAGTGTTTTCTCTGAACATTCAAATCGTTGTGCTAAAGGGGAGTAGGCCATTGTGAAGCCTCAGTGCTAAGTTTTTTAAACTCAAGGATAAAGTGTGTCTAGGTTAAAAAGATTGAGAAATAAAAAAAATTTACGCCCAATCTCGATATTCATAGTTTTAGCGTTTATGACAGGATGTTCAAAGTCTGGCTCAATCGATGAAGAAGTTAATACATTGCTGTCAACGTCAGAAATGACAGCTCTGTCTGTGACGTTCGTCACTGAAGATGCGGTAAGTACATATCATTTCGGAGAGTTTATAGACGGTTCGAAGCCATCTGACGATACCATTTATGATGTAGGCTCGATTACCAAAACACATGTCGGGTTGCTCTTAGCACAAGCCGTATCTGACGGGCTTATAGAGTTAGACACGCCAATCTCTCAGTACTTGGGTACGATAAATAGCGATGCGTTGACGTTTCAAAACACAGAGATTACGGTTCGGCATTTAGCGACGCATACATCTGGCTTACCTACCGATCTTTCGTGTGCCTCTGCCGATATGACACCAAACGAAAGACTAATGTGTTTAAACAACCATGATGATGAAGATCTTCTTAGACTCTTGAATGAATACAAACTTAAAGAAATACCGGGGAGACAATATCAATACTCAAACGCAGGAATTCGAATAATAGGCCTTATTCTTGAGAAACTGTATGATTCAACGGTTGAGCAATTGCTTCATGATATTGTTTTCAAACCCACAGGCCAAACTGAAACCTACACCTCTCTTACCGAGAGCCAACACGCTCGGTGGCGACGTGGAACCCATGAAAATGGTCTCCCAACACCTGACGCATCTGACTACTTCAACGCGGCTGGAGGTTTAAAATCTACAACGCACGATATGGGGAAGTACATCAGCTTCTATCTCAAAGATGATAATAAACTAGCAAAAAAGGCGCTGACCCTGCTGGCAGGCGAAGAGGATGGTCTTGGTAGGGCATATATATGGAACACTTACAGATTAGATTCAGAAGGCCAGTATTATCACGGTGGGGGGACGTTCGGTACTTCCGCTTGGATATCAATTTACCCTAAAGAAAAACTCGGCATATTCCTTGTTACCCCTTATGTATCAGAAACCGCACAACAACAGCTGAACATGGCATCCAATAACATTATTGATATATATCGTCGTCAAAAATGAAGTTAGTCAAAAATCTGAATATCAAAGAAAATACGTTGCGGCTTTTGCTTGTAAGATTCATTGCCAGCATCACGCTGGCTGTGTCGTATTCAACCTCGGCATCCGATATTTTACAGTGCGTTTCCGACAGCTACATCTCCCCTGTTACACCGACAAGTGGTCTACCGAATCCCGCGAAAGCAGGTAGCTACAAACGCGATGTAATTACCTATGGAGAAAAGCCCTTTTTATTTTCCATCGAGAAGCCAGATCTCATCGCTCCTAACGTCACGCTTCCCGACTTCCTTGCCGCCTATTCCAAAAGCCAAGACTACAAATTTGACGCTTACCACAGATTTGATAGCAAAAACTTACCCTTAGAAGCGAAAGTCTGGCTGCCACATGCTTCAGAAAAAAAGCCTGTCATTCTGTTAGTTCATGGTAACTCAGATCCCGGTTTTGATTATTTAGGTGAGCTATTTTCCAGCCGTGGTTTTGTAGTTGTTCAAGTCGAACAGACCTATTTAAATGGTTTGTGGGGAGAGAACGGTGCTCGCGGATGGATTTTATTAGAGCATCTAAAGTTACTTAGCGTTTGGAACAACCAACAGGGTCACAGGTTTTATAACAAGCTGGATTTAGACAATGTTGCTCTCATTGGTATGTCTAGAGGTGGTGAAGCCGTCGCCTTAGCTTCAACATTTAACCAATGGACAACGATACCAGACAGTAAACAGCCCATAGCGTTTGGGTTTGGAATTAAGTCAGTAGTGGCGTTAGCGCCCATGGACGGACAATACCAACACGCACGTGGCAAAAACACGCTAAAGAATACAAATTATCTTGTATTACAAGGCGGGCATGACGCCGACGTTTACCAATTTCTAGGAAGCCAACAGTGGCAGAGGACTAAATATGATGACGGCAAAAAATACATTAATCATTCCATCTACGTCCATAAGGCAAACCACATAAATTTCAATCAAGATATGTCTGATGATTTTCATTGGGGAGGCGCAAAGACGTTTTATAAAAAGCTCTTAACGGCTAAACAGCAAGAGCAACTAACCAAGGTATTTGTTTCAGCGTTTATTGAACTAACCCTATCTGGAAAGAAAGAATATCAAGATATATTAAGGCACCCGCCAATTTCAGAGTTTGGCTTACCCGATGATATCTATGTACCTCGGTTTAGTACTTCAGTATTTAGCTCTATTGAAAACTTCGAAAGTTTTAAGACAGAAAACAAAGACTTTCAAGTTTGGGTTAGCAACCAAGAAGAGCCCGTGTCGCCTTCGATTGAAAAGGAACGATTAAGAGGTAGGGTGGATACACCAAACAACGTACTGAAACTGGAACTAGAGGAGCAAGTTGCAACGACACTACAGCTGGCATTACCGAATACTAGTGTGCTTACTGACGACAAACAGAATCTAGCTTTCTCTATCGCAATAGCAACTTCTAAAGAACATGACGCATGCAGACCCTTTAATTTAGCTTCTGCCATTAAGATAGAATTAGTTAATGGGAATGGCGTTGTATTAAATAAAAAGGCGAAATCTAAAGCCAGTATTCCTCCGTTATTAGTCTCTGACTACTCAGAATTAGAAAATGAAGATGTGAAATTTGCCCCTACGGAACCCATTTTGCAAACAATGGTTTTTCCGATTGAATTTCTATCTGAAGTAAAACAAGAAGATAGCGTGGTCCTTAAGATAACATTCACTCCAAGCCATGATGTTTCTGTTATTTTGGATGACATTGGTATTATTCGTTAGATAGTAGAAATGCTTAAAATATCTCACCCAGTTGCGATGAATTAATAGCCTTTCTATTGAACTCACGCGCTTAGGGTTATTCCTGTGTACAGATATCTTGAAACGCGTACGTGAGTTTTTCTAGCGGTATGTAGCCTTGAAGTGTAGTGACGAGATCACCCTTTTCATTCACAATAATACTAAACGGCGTCGCGGACGGTTGGCCAAATAATTCAATAAACTCTGATGAAGCTTGACCAGCAGGAAAGGTAATTTTAGTGCGATAAACGATGTCTTTTAAGCCTTTTTTAGAGCCGATGCCCACGCCTATGGGCTGTAGTTTAGAATGGCATGTCGAATACAAGGTTTCCAGGGCCTTAAACTGCTTCATACACCAAGGGCACTCGGGCTCAAATATGGTAAGCACCAGATATTTTTCTCGATACTCTTCAAAAGCAATGGTGTCTAACTGTGTAAGTGAATCTAGCGTTATCGAATAAAGAGAGGCTCCCCACAAGGGGGAGCTAGCAAAATATACACTTAATGCAAAGCAGAATTGCTTGAAGTTTTTACCCATCATTAAAACCTAACGGTAACGCCGGCATAAGCTTCACGACCGCGCAAAGGACCATAAATGTAAGCCACATCATAACCACCGTCTTCATAAAATAATGGGGTTTGCATGTCTTCAACTTGGGTATAGTCAAACAGGTTGTTTGCGCCAGCATATACGCTAATTGAGTTGGTTAGCGCTTTGGTTACTTTAGTACTTACCGTCCAATAAGCAGGTGCTTGAGTAGACATAAGAAATTGGCCTGCCGCATCAAATGCCGGTGTACTCGGTGTACCGTATTCACTTAAATCACGTCCACCTACCCATGTTGCTGCTGCAAAAATATCCCAGCCATTGACTTCCCAGTCTACCGAGAAGATGGCACGCTGCTCTACAGGCACAACACCGTACGACTGTTTAAATTCGTCACTGTAAGCATAGTTTTCTGCCGTTAAACCTAGAGTTACGTCGTTGTTTAGGTGGTAGCTTAGAACAATATCGCCAACAAACACATCCGCATCCTCGTTCAATTGTTCTAATGCAGGTACGCCTTCTTCGGTTTCAGATAGTGCTGCAAGATTTTCTACGTTGGTGTAGGCAAGTGATGCAGTAACACTTAAAGCTTCACCCAAATAACTTAATGCGTAGTTCGCTGAGAATGAGCGCTCAAGCTCATCAACGTTAATTTCAAAACCAACGCCTGCGTCTAGAATACCGTGATCAGATTCAAAGAACGAAAGTGGAGCGCGATAGCCGCGACCAGCAGAAATGCGTGAAGTCCATTTATCATTGTGGTCGTAGCGAATATCAACACGAGGTGAAATAACGGTTTCATCGATTTCTGTACCGGGTTTCGCTGGATCAGTAAAATCGGCTTCAACGTTATCTATGCGTAAGGCAAGGTTAATTTCCAGATCTTGACTGGCATACCAGCTGTCTTGGATGTAGAAGCCCAAAGTGTCGTAGTCGAAACTATCAGACACATACTGCTCACTGTCGCTATTGGTGCGAGAATCAAGAGTTTCTGAACGGTTATCTATACCAAACGTAAGTAGATGGTCTTGTGCTATATCCCAGTTAAAACGCGCATCTAAATAGTCCATTTCGTTGTCGGCGTCATACACAAAACCTTCGTAGAACGATTCTTGAGTGTGGTCATTGTGAGACACAGATAACGTCATATTGAGTTTGTCACTAAACGAATGTAGCCAGTTTACGTAGACTTCTTTACGCTCAGACTCAATCCATTCTGTAGTTTCCCAGCCTCTTCCAATGTATTGGTTACGTACATCGTCGTTTTCAAACAACGATGCTGATTCAAAGTCAGGCTCTGCATTAAACTCAGCAATCGCTTCATCGATATTTGTGCCAGTGGGGCCACCAAAAATCTCAGAGTTGGCAAAGTTAGCTCTAAAGTGAACACTGTCTTGCTGACTAAAATCATGAGAAACAAACAATGTGGCTACGGTATTTTCAAGCTCTGGACTTTCACTCACACCGTTGTTGTCACCGTCAAACTGGTCACGATTGTCGTACTGCGCTGAAAATGTTACGCGGGTATCGTCACCATTGGCTATGCCGGTAGCCACAATACTGCCTTTTTGGTACCCGTTTTCACCTGCTGACACATCAATAGTTGCACCGTTTTCTACAGCTTTTTTAGTAACAAGGTTAATGGTGCCACCAATTGCTTCTGGCGCAATTAAAGACGCGCCAGCGCCGCGTGCAATTTCAATGCTTTCGATGCCCGCCGAAGATGCTGCATCTAAGCCGTAGAAGCCTGACATCATAGTGTACACAGGGATGCCATCAACTAGTACCGTGGTATGTTCACCGCGCAAACCATTTAGCATTACGCGTTTAACGCCACACATAGAACACTCATTGTTCACACGTACACCCGGTGATAAGGCTATTGCATCAGTAAGAGCAGACGCCTGTAGCTTCTCGATTTGAGCGTCAGATACGACTTCTGTCTTTTGTACGGTATCTTTTAACATTCCAGCTTCGTAAAGGCGCTCGCGAACGCCCACTACAGAAATAGTTTCAAGATTTGCATCGGAATTTGATGGTGCAGTATTTTGGTGTGCATAAGCTGGGGCGGTAATAAACAACCCCGCAATAGTGTGTGCGATAAGTGTTTTTTTCATGAATAGGAAAGAGACGTAAAGTGAAAAACAAGAACTGAACTAGACAAATGTTGTAGTGAAAAGGCAGTCCCGAGAAATAAGTGTGCGCTACAATATAACGTCACTTTCTCAACGTCAATGAGAATGGTTATCAATAATGTTACTTATCGCATTAATTCTTGATTTAGATCAAGTTTAAACTACTACAGCTGATAAAACTCTAACCTACAGGTTTGGAGTGTTTTCTATAGCTTTGATTTGATTGACGTAAGCTTTTCACTTAAGTCACCGTAAATATCTGGGTCTGTGTTATACACCTTTAAATTTGATTCAAAATAATCTAATGAATCAAAAACCCTGTTAAGCTCAGCGAAGCTATCAAGATGACCTAATTCCAATTTCTCCTCTACCAACGATGTAAAGCAATCTGCAATCATTGAAGCGTCTTCTTCGCTGTGTTCTACGTATAAAATGAAGTCAAGCATTACGGGGAAGTAAATTCTGAAAAGCGCCTGCGGCATGAACCGCAATTCATCAGTTCTTTCAATGATATTTGCAGCAAAAGACTCAATAATATGGTTTTTTGGTACCTGACAGAATATTTTCCGTGCATAGTGTAAATCAACATTATCTGGATCTTGCTCTATACACTTATTCCAAATATTAATTATTTCTGAATCTTTCATTTTAAATTTGCACTTTTTTGGATAAGGAGGCCTTTTTGGTCTCATCCTTCGCGTTACGGCTAGTCTTTATCAATGAGACATGTGAACATCTTTTGCTGAAGTCCGCTTTAGACAAGGAGCTGACCTTCGATACGCTAGCTTCATTTTTACATTACTTGAAACTGTATAAACTGCTAGCGTTTCATATTTAACAATGAGTCTAGAATTTGAAGAGTAAAATGCTGGAAATCATCTTCACAACGCTCATTGACTCCACAATTAGCGAAGGCAGTAATACTAGTGTCTTGCTCAGGAATATAAATATTTTGAGTGTAATAACCAAACTCTGTTCCGCCATGATGGTATAGTCTTTGTCCACCAATATCTTCTACAAACACACCCAACCCATAGTAAAAATCTGAGCCTTGGTAGAATCTAGGTCCCCAAGCATCAACTAAATTTCGGGAGCCAATCATGTTTTCTCTAACACTTGGGCTAATGGTTGTATTTTCATTTACGATGGACCTGAGAATTGTTGCCATGTCCTTCGCATTCGACGCCAAAGGAGCATCGGAGAGAGCCACGTTTCCAATATACTTTTTCATGTCAATCCAAACATTTAAAGGTAGCGGAAATTTTGGATCTGCATCATTAATAAAATAACCAGAGATAAGAGCAGGCTCGTGGCGTTCTATTGCTTTCGAGTAGCTTGAGGTCATTTCCAAAGGCTCTAGAATTCGTTCGCGAATAGCCGAAGCAGGATGTTTGCCCAGTATTTTTTTGAGTATGACTCCCACAAGAGCATATCCAGTATTTGAGTAAGAAAAGCTTTCCCCCGGCCTAAAGTGTGCCTCTCTATTAAGTGCAAAGCTCAGAGGTAATTCATCTGTTTTTATGGTCTTTGAATCGGAAAATTGTGCCTTGAAAAAAGCATAGTCCTCGCTATCGTTATACTCGAAAATACCACTGGTGTGATTTAGTAATTGCCTTATTGTCATACTATCTGAGTGTTTAATTTGAGCGAGGTACTCTTTAGACAGATAGCTATTAACGGGAGCATCCATATCAAGTAGCCCCTCCTCATGTAGCATGGCAACTAGTAGTGCAGTGACCTTCTTGCCAGCACTTCCGTTAGGCATTACGCCATCTATTGGCATTGGTTCCTTAGTTGATAGATTGGATAGCCCAGCGCTTCCCCAAAACTCCTTTTCCGGTGTTTTGACATACAAAATCGCACCGGGAATATGGTCAGAGATGAGATCATCCAACCTCGTCTGATAACTTTGTTGTTCTTGCTGTAGGTTCGATGCACTGTTTGCTTCAATATCTAGTGGTAAAAACAGTGATAAAGGGAAAAATAGGAGACTTTTTAATTTTGTATTCAAAGATTAAATCCATGTATGCGATGTCAATGCAGAGACTTTAAATGACCACGTAAGTTCAGTTGATTACTACTTGATGTCTAAGTTTCTGGTATAAATGTCCGCTTTACGTATATATCAGCCTTTCAAAAAATATTTTGTAATCTATCCCCAGTAGTCGATATCACAATAAACGTGATTCTTATCACTACGAATGCAATTCCACAAAAAATTGTCACAAAGATTGATCTGAATCAACTCATATTATAAACTTTCAGTAATTTCTGAAACTTCAGCAGGTAAAAATATGAAGATGACTCCACTCATTACTTCTGCGGTCATGCACTTCGGTGAAATGGGCAGTCGATGGGGCTTTAACCGCACAGTCGGGCAAATTCTGGCGCTTATCGTTTTAAATGAAGAACCTATTTCAGCGCAGGAAATTGCTGACGCTCTCAATATCTCGCGTGGTAACACTAGTATGGGTTTAAAGGAGTTGCAGTCTTGGCGCTTAGTTAAACAACACCTTGTTCCCGGTGAACGCAAAGAGTTTTTTGTACCGGCAGGCGACATTTGGACATTAGCAAATCGTGTATTTGAAGAGCGTAGAAAACGTGAAATCGACCCTACCATGAGCTTACTACGAGACCTTTTGCTCGATACACCGGCAAATGAAAAAGAAGCCAATGCGCAAAACAAGCTGAACGAAATTCATGACTTACTCGAATCAATCACTGCATGGTCTGAAGAGCTTCAAAATCTTGGACCCGAAAAGTTGAACACATTGATGAAACTAGGTGCAGGCGTCGGCCGCATGCTTGAGTTTAAAGACAAGCTACTTCCGGGAAAAAACAGCGTTAACTAAAGGGGGCTTTCTATGGATGCATTCTTGCTGTCTCGATTACAATTTGCGTTAAACATTAGTTTTCACATTCTCTTTCCCACCATTACTATGGCAATGGGATGGTTTCTTTTTTACTTTAAATTGCGCTCCAACTTATCAGGTCACCCAGTATGGATGCGTATGTACCGTTTCTGGGTTAGGGTGTTCGCGTTAAGCTTTGCCCTTGGCGTAGTCAGCGGCGTAACCATGTCTTTTCAATTCGGTACAAACTGGCCGGGTTTTATGGAGAAAGTCGGGAACGTCGCGGGGCCATTGTTAGGCTATGAAGTACTAACCGCGTTTTTTCTAGAAGCGACTTTTCTTGGCATAATGTTATTTGGCATACGCCGTGTGCCAAACTGGCTACATACGGCTTCTACACTTATCGTTGCGCTAGGAACAACCACCTCAGCATTTTGGATTTTAGCCCTTAATAGCTGGATGCAAACGCCACAAGGCTATGAAGTTATTGATGGTGTGGTGTACGCCACCAACTGGAAGGAAATCATTTTTAATCCTTCATTTCCTTACCGCTTTGTTCACATGATGTTGGCCTCTGGCCTAACGGCAAGCTTTCTTATCGCAGGTTTGTCGGCTTATCGTATGCTTAAAGGTGACGATAAACTCGCGCCACGTCTAGCGCTAAAAACAGCTACCTATACCGCTGCTGTGCTCATTCCACTACAAATATTTGCAGGAGACATGCACGGCTTAAATACCCTTGAGCACCAACCTCAAAAAGTTGCCGCAATGGAAGGGCTTTGGGAAACAACCGAGGGAGCACCACTACTTCTGTTTGCTATTCCTGATGAAGAATCAAAAGAGAACCACTTCGAAATTCCTATTCCCTATGGTGCAAGTTTAATTTTAACTCATGAGCTGAAAGGCGAAATAAAGGGCCTTAATGAATTTGAGGGAGAACACCCTCCTGTCGCTCCTGTGTTCTATGGGTTCCGCGTTATGGTAGGTATGGGTATGCTAATGTTGCTCGTATCTTGGGTAGGCAGTGTCTATATCATGCGCAATAAGCCCTTACCGCTTTGGCTAAAGCGCACTTTTGCTGGAATGGCTTTTAGTGGCTGGATTGCCACACTCGCTGGCTGGTATGTAACTGAAATTGGACGGCAGCCCTATCTGGTAAGCGGTGTATTGAAAACTTCAGATGCGGTAACTCAGCTACCACCTAGCAACATTGCGCTGTCGTTCACACTTTATGCGGTTATCTATACCGTGCTGCTTATCGCCTACATGGGAACCTTAATGTTGATGTGTCGAAGAGCTGTTGAAATTGAAGAGATCACGGCTGAAGAGCGTGAAATAGCCAAAGCAAAATTGCAGCCTTCGCAAACCGACCCTGTAGCAGTATAAGGAACAAACATGTTTGAAAATGTATCTGCGGAAATGCTCGGCAATATATACGTTGGTTTACTGGGTCTATCCGTTCTACTTTATGCCATTTTAGACGGGTACGACTTAGGGGTTGGTGTATTAATACCGCCCAGAACCGAAACGTTTCGCGACGATATGATTGCGTCTATCGGCCCATATTGGGATGCAAATGAAACGTGGTTGGTGCTCGCCATTGGCCTATTGCTTATTGCGTTTCCTGAAGCCCACAGCGAAGTGCTGCAAACCTTATATTTGCCCGCTACCTTTATGCTACTTGGACTTATTCTGCGTGGTGTTGCATTTGATTTCCGCGCGAAAGTCGTTCAAGTGAAAAAACGCAAATGGGACATGGCTTTCAAATACGGTTCTCTGCTCACTACGCTTGCACAGGGTTACATGCTTGGTATCTATGTAACCGGTCTTCGCACCGATTTATGGGCACAAGGCTTCGCGCTACTTGCCGCTTTTGGTGTAACGGCTGCCTATGCGTTTATCGGTGCTTGCTGGCTTATTCTGAAGTCTGAAGGTGAACTTCAACAAAAAGCCTATTATTGGGCACGTAGAGGGCTCTTTGTGCTAGCTGGAGGAATAATTGCTGTCAGTATCGCGAACCTTGCTCTGCATGACGATGTGCGTGAGTTGTGGCTGTCTGCACCTTGGGGGTACGTTCTTTTTGCTATTCCAACGGCTTGTTTCGCACTATTAGTATTGTGTGGAGTGTTGCTTAAGAAGCTTCCGCAAGCTGGAGGAAAAGGTGAATGGCTGCCCTTCTTTATTGCACTGTTGGTATTTCTACTTTGCTTTTCAGCATTTGGCATTAGCTATTACCCCTTTATTATACCTGGCCAAATGACTATTGCCGAATCGCTAAGTGACGCAAGTTCACTGCGTTTCTTACTTGTAGGCGTAGTTGTTGTGGTGCCAATTATATTGGCCTACACCGCCATGGTTTACAAAATCTTCTCGGGTAAGTCTGAAAAACTCTCGTATTACTAGTACCCAGCTTTAATGTGACGTATGGCCCTTCAAAGGGGTTATGCGTCACATATTGTTAAGCTGATAACGAGCATCACGTTAACGTATTAGCACAATCATACGCCTGCCTATATTCTTTTGTTATCGCACTCGTGTACTTAAGAACACAATGCAAAAGAAGCAAATCCTTTAGTAATCAATGCTTTCCCCAAAATAAAACTGATCCAAATACGACTTTTTGTTCTAGAAAATATATGAAAAGGTCAAGAATACGGCATTGACATCAAAGTGTAATAATACTATATTTCATTTGGGGCATTTTTATTAAGAAGGAGCCATTATATGGAAAATGTTTTTCACTCATTTTCAAGGTTCTTCAAACGCGCCCACCCATATACGGTCGCCCATTACATAGGCCGTAAAAATGCGCAGCGTATCTTAGGATGTAAAATTAAAAAGAAATCCAAGATATTTGCCGAAGAGCACGTTGAAGATCAAACACATTAGAGTTAGTTGGGGCCCGTAATACGGCCCCATTTTTTTATGCAGAGCACCTCTGGGGCTAATTCAGCTTAAAGGTGTTTACGTTAGACTGCAGTTCCGTGGCAAGCCCAGCTAAGCTTTGTGCCTCGGTATTCACATTATTGTTAGCCGCTTTTACATCATCACCTAGCATTTGAAAATCAAGCACACCTTCACGTGCTAGCGTCACTTGTTCTCTCGCATGCTGCACAAGATCAGAAGCGTCATTACTTACTTGCACCAATGACAATATACTTTGACGGCCGTTTTCTAAGGTCGTAACCAAATCATTCGCCATCGCTAGCGCGTTATGTGCTTTATCCTTATTTGATGTCATTGTACTTACTGATGTCTTTATCGAGTTTACAATGGTTTCTAACATCGTATTTATCTCTACCGTTGACTGGTGAGTACGCGACGCCAGAGTTCTTACTTCGTCGGCTACCACAGCAAACCCTCGGCCAGATTCTCCTGCTCGCGCCGCTTCGATAGCTGCGTTAAGTGCAAGTAAATTTGTTTGATCGGCAATTTCAGCAATAGTAGACACAACGTTGGACACATTTTTTCCATCGTTTTGCAGTCTATCTAGCGTTGAGGAGGTTTTATCTATGTCTCGAGTAAGGTCAGAAATAGCACTAGCCGTCGCTTCAACATCATCTCTGCCCTGCGCAACTTGCTCTGCACTCATCTGCGCTTCTTTGGCCGCTTGCTGCGAAAGGTGAAGGCTTTGCTCCATTTCACCAGACAACGTGTCCATAACGCTTACCAACTGTTTAATGTCACCTTGAAAGCTGCTAATCGCACTGGCCGAATGGCTTGTCGCGCCATTTAACGTTTTCGAAGAGTGGTTTAAGTCGTTTACCGCAACTTGTAAGTCCTGCATGCCTTTTAAGAAAACACTTAACAAGCCTTGCACGCTTTTAGTGATAGCGTCTAATTCAGACAACTGTTGCTTGGGTAAATGCGTTGCGAGACGTCGAGAACTTGCCAATTCATTGAGCTTGGCGGCCATCGATTCGATGGGATTGGCAATATGCAGTTTAGCCAGCACGTAACCCGCTACTGACACAATAAGCAATAACACAATTAGACTCACGATTATCCATTCACTGGTATTGAGTTCAGATGATATTGCCATGGTTCTATTACTGGCTGCTTTCTCTACGTTTGCTCTCACCTGGTCCATTTGTTCGTTAAGTGCATCAGAGGCCGCCGTTATCTCACCTAGGTTATCACGCGCCGTGTCCCAACTAATTGAAGAAGCTGACATGGTGCTTTGCAAAGAAGATATGGCTGTAATGAGGTTATCAAATTGCTTTTCTGTTTGACTCGCCCCTGAACTGGATAAGGTCGTGAACTGTGTCGAGACAGAATCAATTATTTGCATTTTACGCGCATCAAACTGCGTGGTGTCTAACGTAGTTCCGTAAAGCGAGTAAGCGATAAGAACCAACTCTTTACTTTCACTTTGAATGGTATTGATTGCATTAAGTGACGGAAGTGTCTGCGATACATACGTATCAACTAAGCTTTCAACACGATTGTTGTTTTTCGTTAGTACAAATGCAGCGATTACAGCCACAACAATGACTAACGCGTACCCCAGTAAAATTCTTTGTTTAATGGTGTTGAACATGCTCTTCCCTTCTTTATTGGGGGCATGATTAGCTTCACCTGTTGAGTATTTGAGTAACACAAACAGACTTAATGAAGTTATCGACGGCACCCAAGTGAACGATTCAGGCCTGTGTAGCTATTGAATAAGAATAGACCTTTTTTGCTGCTTTTTTCTTTCATCAATATGTATTTACGCAATTATTATGTATCGACCTGTTCATTTAACACTTTATCAAAATTTTGATACGCCAGATGATTGTTGAGTGTTTTTAAAGGTGAGTTAGCGGAACGGCCGTTGTGTATTTTATCTGTTCCATTGCAAAACTGGACGTGACATCAGAAAACTCAATGCCATTTACTAACCGCTTATAGAAATGATCGAAACAATCCATGTCGGTTACCAGTACTTTTAGCAAGTAATCGTATTCACCCGACATACGATAGCACTCAACGACCTCTTCAAACGATGCCGCATGTTTTGCAAAGGCCGCTAGCCATTTGCCGTCGTGTTTCCCCGCTTTTACCTGAACAAACACCGTCATCGTTAAGCCCAGTAGGCGTGCCTGTAAAAGCGCCACTCGCCGTGAAATAATGCCCTTTTCTTCAAGCTTTTGAATGCGTCGCCAACACGGTGTCACTGTGAGCCCTACTTGCTCTGCAATATCTGAAACAGGTGTTTCAGCATTTTGCTGAAGTAAGGACAGTATGGCGCGGTCTATGTTGTCCAAAGCGTTACTTTTCACGCGTTACAGCCACCACGGTTGTTCAAAACTTATATTTTCGGGGGGTACTTCAAATTTAAACGGTTCAGAGAAGCCTTTCCAGAAATCTTCTTCCAGCGCTTTGTTTTCGAAAGTGAGTTGACCGCTGTCTTTA
This sequence comes from uncultured Alteromonas sp., assembly GCA_964454185.1. Lineage (GTDB taxonomy): Bacteria > Pseudomonadota > Gammaproteobacteria > Enterobacterales > Alteromonadaceae > Alteromonas. The sequence goes on along the minus strand of CAYVST010000016.1, from coordinate 746 downwards.
TATTGCTTAAGCAAACTGCGATACGCATCTACAGGCATTAAAGGGTTAGACTGTTTGAAAACCACACGGCCACCGAATTCGTTGAACATGGCCTTCTCCACCATGAACTTCAACACTTCCAGTTGTGCAATATCCGCGATGGTCTTGCTTGATGCAACTTTCTCACTTTCTTCATTAGCACTGGTTTGTGAAGCGGTGAATTCACTACCAAACTTATCTTCAAATTTAGCTACTAGTGCTTCATCTGCAGTAATGTTCTTGCGCTTAGCATAATCACGTAAAACGCGCTCAATTACGGTATCAAACGCTGCGATTTGAATTCTGTAGTTAAGTAGCGCGTTAAAGTTGTCTTGTGCTTTTTCACGCAGCATATCAAGCTCTTCTTGGGCTGGCATTAGGTCTTCGGCGGTCAGTGGCTCGCCAAAAATAACAACCAGTGTTTTTGCCTGTGCCTTATCTTGTTGCGCCCACGCTGGATGTAGGCATAAAGATAAAGCAAAACAACTTAGTAAGAGGACATTTCGAAAAGACACGTTATTCTCCGTATGGCACAGCATTAGGCAAATGATGCGTTAACATGCATAGTAAAGCATTAATTAGATAACGTTAGCAACTTAGAGAAGTGGGCTTAATAGGAATATTAGGCTGAGGATTAAAAGTGGTGACGCAAGAAAGAAAAACGGCGGTCAAATGACCGCCGTTTTTGAATTCTTAGATAGCTTGCACGTTAGCAGCTTGAAGACCTT
>CAYVST010000015.1:0-51291 GCA_964454185.1 uncultured Alteromonas sp. | reverse complement strand
TTTGGGATCAAGATGGTGCTGAGTACATCGACTTTGCAGGCGGTATTGCAGTAAATGTATTAGGCCATTGCCACCCAGAGCTTGTTAAAGCGCTTAGTGAACAAGGCAATAAACTTTGGCACCTTAGTAACGTATTTACTAACGAGCCGTCACTTCGTCTAGCGAAAAAACTAACTGACGCAACATTTGCTGAAAAAGTTTACTTTGCTAACTCAGGCGCAGAAGCCAACGAAGCCGCACTTAAACTTGCTCGTCGTTTCGCGCTTGATAACTTTGGCGAAGACAAAAACCAAATCATTGCTTTTAATAAAGGTTTCCACGGCCGTACTTTCTTTACCGTAACAGTAGGCGGTCAAGCTGCTTATTCAGATGGTTTTGGTCCTAAGCCTGGCGCTGTAGAACACTGTGATTACAACGATCTTGCCGCGTTTGAAGCAATGATTTCTGACAAAACATGCGCTGTAATGATGGAGCCGCTACAAGGTGAAGGCGGCATTATTTTACCAGATGCAGATTTCGTTAAAGGTGTGCGCGAACTTTGCGACAAGCACAATGCATTGCTTATTTTTGATGAAGTTCAATCAGGCGTGGGCCGCACAGGTTATCTTTATGCATACATGGGCCTTGGTGTAACACCAGATATTCTGACTACAGCTAAATCGCTTGGTGGCGGCTTCCCAATTGGTGCAATGCTAACCACAACCAACATTGGCGCTCACCTAAAAGCGGGTACACACGGTAGCACATACGGCGGTAACCCACTGGCGTGTGCCGTGGCAGAAAAAGCGTTTGATATTGTTAACCAACCGGAAGTAATGGAAGGTGTTCTTAAAAAAGAAGCGCTTTTCCGTGAACTACTTGGTGCTATCAACGAAAAATACAATGTTTTTGAAGAAGTTCGAGGTCAAGGAATGCTTCTTGGTTGCGCACTGAATGAAAAATACCAAGGTCGCGCTCGTGACTTTATGATGGCAGCAACAAAAGAAAACCTTATGTGTCTAGTGGCTGGCATGAACGTTGTTCGCTTTGCTCCTTCGCTAGTTATTCCTGACGAAGACATTAAAGAAGGTCTTGCACGTTTCGAACGCGCCGTAGCTGCCGTTGTAAACGCCGAATAATTACAACACGAGTAGCGAACATGAAGATCATTCGCCCTATCACAAAAGCCGATTACAGCGCGCTTAAAGAGATAGCCGTCGAGTCGGGCATAGGCTTTACGTCTTTGCCCGTAAACGATGAGTTATTACAGCGCAAAATCGACCGTGCCGAAACCGCGTTTAACAAAACAAACGTTACCGAACCTGGCGATGAGTCATACTTGTTTGTAATGGAAGATACCGTCACTGAACAAGTGGTAGGTACTACAGGTATTGAAGCAGCCGTTGGTATTGATGATGCGTTCTACCATTATCACTTAAGCAAAGTGGTACACGCATCGCGCGAGCTTAACGTTCATAACACAGTAGACATTTTGACATTCTGTAATGACTACACTGGTGTTACCGAAATTTGTACGTTGTTCCTCCGTGAACAGGCACGCGGTGGTATCAATGGGCGCTTTTTGTCTAAAGTCCGCTTCTTGTTCATGATGGAGCACCGCGAGCGCTTTTCTGAGACCGTCATTGCAGAGATGCGCGGTGTTAGTGATGAAGAAGGCCGTTCTCCATTTTGGGAGTGGCTTGAAACTCACTTTTTCTCGATGGACTTCCCAACGGCCGATTACTTAACGGGTATTGGTAATAAAGTCTTTATCGCTGAGCTCATGCCAAAGTATCCCATTTATGTGAACTTACTTAGCAAAGAAGCACAGGATGTTATTGGTGAAGTTCACGAAAAAACCCGTCCAGCACTTCAGTTGCTTGAAGAAGAAGGTTTCTCGTGCCGCGGGTACGTAGATATTTTTGACGCAGGTCCTACCGTTGAAGCTAACTTAAGCCATATACGTACTGCGCAATCAAGTTTAAAGCTACCCGTGGTTATTGATGATAGTGCAGCGGCACAAGGTCAGACGTATTACATCATTAATACTTCGGTATCAGATTTTCGCGCAGTTGCCACCGAGATGACAGTTAACGAAGAGCAAAATGTTGCCGTGTTATCACAACAAGCCGCAGCTGCATTAAACGTTAAAGAAGGTGACGAAGTTCGCTTTGCACCAGTAACGTTCAGAGACTAATAAAGGACACCCACTATGCTACATACACATTTTATAAACGGTGAATGGGTTGCCGGACAAGGTCACGACCTTAAGTCTATTGACCCTGCTAAAAATGAAATTATTTGGGAAGGGAAGTCGGCGACATCAGCCCAAATTGACAGCGCTATCGAAGCAGCGCGCGCAGCATTACCTGCGTGGAGCATGAAAACCGTAGAAGAGCGCCTGGAAATCATCAAGGTATACGGCACTAAGCTTGAAGAAGCAAAAGCACACCTTGCTAAAACTATGGCTAAAGAGACAGGTAAACCTGAGTGGGAAACGGCCACTGAAGTCGGCGCCATGATGGGCAAAATCGGTATTTCAGAAAAAGCCTATTTTGAGCGTACTGGTAACGTCGAAAACCCTATGCCTGTGGGCAAAGCGTTTATTCGTCATAAGCCTCATGGCGTGGTGGCGGTATTTGGCCCTTACAACTTCCCGGGTCACCTTCCAAACGGTCACATTGTACCTGCGCTAATTGCAGGGAACACAGTGGTATTTAAACCAAGCGACCTAACGCCAATGGTTGCGCAAGAGATGGTTAAACTGTGGGACGCGGCAGGTCTACCAGCCGGCGTACTTAACCTAGTACAGGGTGAAGTTGAAACAGGTAAAGCTCTTGCCTCTCACAACGACATCGACGGCCTATTTTTCACAGGTAGCTCACGTACTGGTAAGATCTTGCACGAACAATTTGCAGGTCATCCTGGCAAAATTTTGGCCCTTGAAATGGGCGGAAATAACCCACTTATCGTTAAAGATGTGGCGGATGTTGACGCAGCGGTACATGATATCGTGCAATCTGCATTTATTACCTCAGGTCAGCGCTGTACTTGCGCACGTCGCCTGTTTTTACCTGCAGACGCACAAGGCGACGCAATTCTTGCGCGTCTAATTGAAGTCACCAAAAACATCAGCGTTGGCGATTACGACGCTGAAGATCAGCCATTTATGGGCGCAATGATTTCTAGCAATGCTGCAGCACTTATGGTTAAAGCTCAGCAAGAGCTAGAAAACCTAGGTGGTAAAGTACTTGTACGTCTAGAACAAAAAGATGAAAACAAAGGGTTTGCTACACCAGGCATTATTGACGTTACTGACATGTTGTCTTCACTGCCTGATGAAGAGCATTTTGGCCCACTACTTAAAGTCATTCGTTACACTGACTTTGACGCAGCCATTGAAGAAGCGAACAATACCAGCTTTGGTCTTTCAGCGGGTCTGTTAGGGGATAACGAAGAAGACTATCGCTATTTCTTTGCACGCATTCGCGCGGGCATTGTTAACTGGAACCGCCCAATTACGGGTGCCAGCAGCGCCGCGCCATTCGGTGGCGTTGGTGATAGCGGCAACCACCGCGCTAGTGCCTTCTACGCGGCAGACTACTGCGCATACCCTGTTGCCTCCGTTGAGCTAGAAAAAGTGACTATGCCTGGCAAGTTGAGCCCTGGCTTAAGCATGTAATATCAATGTGGCCGGTACACATTGATATACCGGTCACACTTTTATCCTACCTACATTTACTTACTCCTATAGAGAGTAGACGACAGAAAGGACCCTACGATTATGCATAGCAACATTGATACGTTGTTTGGCAACATGTGGGACGATTACGTGACTATTACTCCCTCAGCGCACAAAATCCATGCGCTATTAGCAGGGGAAGAGAACACGAACGACATCGTTAACGACCATGTAGCTTTCAGAACATTTGCCCTTGATAAAACACGCTTAGACAAACTTGCAGCGCATTTTCTTGCGTTGGGTTATGAAGCAAAAGGCGACTACGACTTTGAAGCGAAAAAGCTAACGGCGAAGCATTTTGAGCACCCTGACGACACCAAGCCAAAGGTGTTTATTAGCGAACTTCGCGTGAATGAGTTATCTGAACAAGCACAAACCATTATTAAGAAAATGGTAGATCAGATGCCGGCAGACGTGGTTGAGGCTGACAACTTTTTGTACTCAGGAAAGCACTGGGAAGTGACAAAAGCCGAATACGACACGTTGCTCAACGAGTCTGAATATGCAGCGTGGATGGCAGCGTGGGGCTTCAGAGCTAACCACTTCACTGTGAGTGTGAACCACCTTACCCGCACCAATGAACTGGAAGATGTTAATACCCTGCTTAAAGAAGCCGGCTTTGTATTAAATACTTCAGGCGGCGAGATAAAAGGCGGCGCAGATGTCTTTCTAGCGCAATCATCGACAATGGCTGACCGTGCGGATGTAGCGTTTAGCGACGAAATCGTATCAATACCTAGCTGTTTCTATGAATTTGCTCAACGCTATGACATGCCAAACGGCGAACGCTATAAAGGTTTTGTCGCAGCATCTGCAGATAAGATTTTTGAAAGCACAAACGCGAAGTAACACAAAAATGTGATTGCCCACCGGCTGACTTTCAAAGGTTTATCAGCTAAAACGAAGCGCCCACATTGATGCGGGCGTTTTACTAAGTAGCGTATACTTATCTAACGCTTGGGCACCGTGGTGTGGCGCGCCAAAAACTGCTCGTATGGCATGGGCTTGTCGAAATAAAAACCTTGTACCAACTGCACATCGGCTTGCTCGATAAAGGGAAGATACGATTCGAGTTCGACACCCTCAACAACCACTTCGATTTGCAAACTTTTGAGCATAGCAACTAGACCGTGAAACAGCGCATTCGCTTTGCTATCCTCGTGAATACCGTGCACTAAGCTTTTGTCCACTTTAACCACTTCAAATTGAAAACTGCGAAGGTAGCTCAACGAAGAAAAGCCGGTGCCAAAATCATCCAACGATAACTTAAAACCTCGCTCCCGAAGCTCATTTAGCGCGCGAAGCGCTTTTTTCTCATCCCGAATAAATACCGACTCTGTAAGCTCTAGTTCGATACACTCTGGCAGTACATGATTGGCACTACAAATATTTACGGCTTGGTCTGGAAACGCAGGATCTAGCAGTTGATTCGCTGTAATATTGACAGACATTGGAATAGCTTCGCCTTGCTGCGATTCCATAATAGAGATGTAATCACACGCCGATTCTAGCGCTTGTAAACCAATGGCGCGGTCCAGTTTTTGTTCTTCAGCTAAGGGGATAAAAACTGAAGGCGAAACGACACCATGTAAACCAGAAATCCAGCGGCACAGCACCTCACCACCTTTTAAACACCCATTGACTGTGTACTTGCCTTGTATATAGAAATCGAGCAAATGGTTTTCAACGGCTCGCCTTAGGTCGTTCACCATACTGATTTGCTGCGTCATGCTTTCATACAGGCCAGGCTCATATACAAATGCTTGGCCCTTACCAAGTTCCTTCGCGCGATACATTGCCGCATCGGCACATTGGATTAAGCTTTCAATACTGTCGCTATGTTCAGGGTATTGCGCGATCCCTATACTGGCCGATAAACGCATTTCGGTACTTTTCGCGTAAATCACGTCTTCTTCAATCTGTGTGATCAGCGTTTGCGATTTTTCTACCACACTATCTACAGACAACTCTGGTAGCACAACGATGAACTCATCGCCTCCCCATCGCCCCACCTCACCAATTGGACCAAACATGCCAGTCAACAATGCAGAAATACGTTGTAGTTCAGCGTCTCCTCGTTCGTGGCCCGCATTATCGTTAATAGCCTTGAACCCATCTAAGTCGACAAACACCAATAAAAAATGCATGCAATCATTCGCGTATCGGCTTACCGCTTCTCGAAGTGCGCTACGGTTAGATAAACCGGTCAAATCGTCATGCAACGCCAGCTGACGCAGACGATTCTCATTGCGTTTTTTGTCGCTTATATCGCGCATAGTGGCAATAAGATATGAAGACGCCTGCTGCTGGGTATCAAATAAGGCGAGTGAAATATCAACGACTTTCAGGTCGTTATTTAGAGTCTGAAGCTGTGATTCGAAACGTAACTGTTTAGCTTCTATAAGACGGGGTAGATCAACACGGTCTTCATTAAGCAAGTCGTTGAAGTTTAAACCTAAGCAATTGTCTCTGACTTTGGCACCTAACAGCTGAATAAAAGCCTCATTGCACTCGGTAATAATAAGGTTTGGTGTTAGTACAAGCATGGGCTCTCTTGAGCTGGCAAAAGCCGATGCCATCAAGTGAAAAGACTGCTCAGCTTTTCGCTGTTGCGTAATATCTTTAGTGGTACCAACAATATGCGTCGCTTCGCCAGACGCCCCACGTTGCAGTACCCTGCCTCTAAGGCGCACCCACTGATATGTTTCATCAAGCTTCAGTCGAAACGAAAACTCAATGCGCTCTCGATTGCCGTGCAATGCCATCGTCCAGTGAAACTGCAAGTTCTCAAGGTCATCTTCATGCACTAGCTTCATCATCTGAATTAGCGTTCCAGACCATGTAGAAATACTTTCAGAGTGTAATGAAAAAGAGCGGATCTCCATAATATCACTCGGTGCTTCCCAACTCCAAAATGACTCTTGAGACGCCCACAATGCGAGCTCTAGGTTCTTTTGTGCAATTCGGCTTTCTTTGAGCGTATTGTACATGGTGATGCTTTTTTGAGTCAGGATAGACTCAGCAGACTCACGTGCTGCGCGCTGACGTTTTAACTGCCGCTCCAACGCAACGTATTGCCTCGCGGTGTACCTAAGTTCATCAGACATAAGTAAAGAAACTACACGACTGTAATATTGAATTCGTAGGTATATGACTTATCTAATTTATGTGTCTCTCGCTTAAGCTCACACCCATAAAACTCAGCAGCGGCGTCCATTAACCCTTCAGCAAGTGCAAACAACTCTCGCTCAGAGTAGTATTGCAAGCGCATCGTATCGTGGGTTCGCGTTAGTACGGTAAATCTAGGAAGGTCTGCGTCAGGATACAGCTTTTTAACCTGAACATGAATATCACCATCGAGGTGTGCGAGCATGTCAAGCATGCCACTGGCGTTGGCAAGTACCTCGCCGTGAACTGCCCCTAGCTTCCCAAAGAGGTAAAAGCCAAAATCGTACAGCAGTGCATTCGCTGATTTTCCGGTCTTCTCGACCAGTACACCAAGTATTCGCTGCATTTCTTCAAAAGGATAATACCCTACTGCAGTGTATGCCCCGTCGTTTGCTAACTCAGCTTCTACGATGACATCGTCAGCAAATTCTGGTGACACCGTTTCTTCTAGCATATCGATTAACGACGTAAAAACTATGCCTAACATGCACTTTCCTCATTTACATTCTTTTATGAGTGTAGTTCACCTAACAACAAGAACAACCTAAACTTTACGCTAATACGCCCACAAAAAAAGCGCCGATTTAGACGCTTTTTCAAACACAAGTCAGTTAATCTGCTTGCGTTTGTTCTGGTAAATCACTTTGGTCAGATACCACTTCTACGCTATCAACACGCTGAAGTCCGCGAGGTAACTTGTTACCGCGACGGCCTCGCTCACCTTGATAGTGGGCGAGATCATCGGCAGTCAGTGTCATATTGCGTTTGCCCGCAGACACTTTTATTGACGCACCGTCAGGAACAACAGTGAGTACTTTAACAAACTCTTCTCGAGACTGCGCTTTTGCAGAAGGAATATTAATGAGTTTATTTCCCTTTCCTTTTCCTAAACTGGGTAAATCGCGTAGCGGGAACATCAACATGCGCCCTTCATTTGAGATACTCAGACACCAGTCAGAATCCGGGTTTGACACTGGTGTTGGCTTCATTACTTTGGCAGCCGTGGGCAAAGATAAATACGCCTTACCGGCTTTATTTTTGCTGACCATATCTTTGAACGTACCCACGAATCCATAGCCCGCGTCTGAGCCTACCAAGAACTTACTCTCATCTTGCGCCATAATGACATGTTCGAAAGACTCGCCGCCAACAATGCTAAAGCGCCCCGTTAACGGTTCACCCTGACTGCGAGCGGAAGGAAGGCCGTGGGCATCACACGCGAAAGTCCTTCCAGAGGTATCCATAAACACAGACGGTTGATTGCTCTTGCCTTCCGCGCTGGACAAATACGCGTCACCCGCCTTGTAACTCAGCCCTTCAGCATCGATATCATGCCCTTTAGCACAGCGCGCCCATCCTTTTTCAGATAACACTACGGTTACTGATTCAGCTGGCACAAGCTCTTTTTCTGATAACGCTTTTGCTTCGCCACGCTCAATAATAGGTGAGCGACGATCATCTCCATACTTTTCAGCATCAGCAAGAATTTCTTTCTTAATAAGCGTTTTAAGGCGGCGGTCTGAACCTAAAAGCTGCTGCAGCTTATCTCGCTCAGCCGCAAGCTCGTCCTGCTCGCCTTTAATCTTCATTTCTTCAAGCTTGGCGAGGTGGCGTAATTTTAATTCAAGTATGGCTTCGGCTTGTTTATCGCTTAAACCAAAACGCGACATTAGTTCCGGTTTTGGTTTGTCGTAGGTACGAATGATTTCGATGACTTCATCGATGTTCAAAAACGCAATCAGCAAACCTTCTAGAATATGCAAACGAGCCAGTACTTTGTCTAAACGATACTGAAGACGTCGTGTTACCGTGTCTTTTCGATACTCTAACCATTCCGACAATATAGTACGTAGGTCTTTAACTTGAGGACGGCCATCAAGGCCTATCATGTTTAAATTAACACGATAGTTTTTCTCTAAATCCGTTGTAGCAAACAAATGCTGCATAAGCTGCGTAACGTCAACGCGATTTGAACGCGGTGTAATCACCAAACGCGTTGGGTTTTCGTGGTCTGACTCATCACGCAGATCGCTAACCATAGGCAGCTTTTTGGCCTGCATTTGTGCCGCTATTTGTTCAAGAATTTTGGCGCCCGACGCTTGATGTGGCAATGCCGTAACAATAACGTCACCATTTTCTTCCATGAACACAGCACGCATTTTTATTGAACCACGCCCTGTTTCATACAGCTTGCGAATGTCTGCTTTTGCCGTAATGATTTCCGCTTCTGTGGGATAATCAGGGCCATTCACATGCTCTAATACATCTTGTAATTCTGCCTTACTATTGTCCAGCAGCATGGCGCAAGCATTGGCTAACTCTCTTACATTATGGGGTGGTATGTCCGTTGCCATACCAACGGCTATACCCGTGACACCATTTAATAAGATGTGAGGGAGTCGAGCAGGTAAAACACTGGGCTCTTCTAACGTACCGTCAAAATTGGGCACCCAATCTACCGTGCCTTGTCCAAGTTCATTCAACAGAACTTCCGAAAATCGAGATAATTTGGCTTCGGTATAACGCATTGCAGCGAACGATTTAGGATCATCCGGTGCCCCCCAGTTTCCTTGCCCATCAACTAAAGGGTAACGGTAAGAAAATGGCTGGGCCATCAGCACCATTGCTTCATAGCAGGCTGAGTCACCATGAGGGTGGAACTTACCCAAGACGTCACCCACAGTACGTGCCGACTTCTTATATTTGGCGTTTGCGCTCAACCCTAGGTCAGACATCGCATAAATAATACGGCGTTGAACTGGCTTTAACCCATCAGCAATATGCGGTAGTGCCCTATCCATAATGACGTACATGGAATAATTCAGATAGGCGTCTTCCGTGAAACGTCGAAGGGGTAGCTGCTCTACCCCATCGCGATTTATGATGATCTCGTCACTCATGATGTCTTTTTCATTTTGTTATTTATTTTGACGTTGTTCGCTAGAACCTATTTACGAGCAGGTCACTCGGCGCGCACACGTTTGTATGCACGATAGCACAATAACCCGAAAGCTTATTGTGGGGTAAACAGAGAGCAGGTGCAATCCTTGTGAATCAAACTGTTGCGAGTTGCTATTCAGGTAGGCTTTGTCATTGCCCAAAGACAGTGGTTTAATAACGACAAGCGTGATGCTTTACACGTAACGACTATTTATTGAGCGCGCCATAAATACAAAGAAAAAACAATGACGACAATACATTATATTCGCGTATTCTTTTTACTGTCCTTCCTTTCTTGCATAACGACGTCTACACCTGCTCGCGCTCAACATATACAGCAGCTGTTTGATGAGAACACCACCCTCGACCTTTCAGACTCGTTATACTTCTTATTCGAAACCGACTATCAGCTTACAATTAGTGACGTTTCACGAAGACGCAATGACTTCTTAATGCATCCCCACGACAACCCTAACTTTGGTTTCCGCAACAACGGTATGTGGTTGTTGACCCGTGTCGCGAATGTGTCAAATGAAGAAGACTGGGTGTTTAGTATTAATTTTAGCCAGCTTGATAGTGTTGATTTTTATGTAGTGCAAAACGGCGAAGTCATTCAGCAAAGCCATCAGGGAAAGGCGCAAAAAGAACAACGGTTTCGCGTGCCAACGCTTCGCGTGAAGTTAACAGGTAACGAACCTATAGACTTATATATCCGCATTGAAAGCCGTTCGTCCAGTCTTATCACCCCATTGAGAGTGCAAGCAGAGCCACTGCACAGCAGTTATTTTCAAATGGACAGCTTGTTGTGGGGGCTGTTTTACGGCGGCCTACTCATTTTAGCGATTTACAATTTAGCGTTGTTTTTCGGTGTCAAAGAAAATAGCCTGATTGCTTACGTTGGCTACATACTCGCCGTTATTCTATGGCAATTTGTTTGGGGTGGTCATACTCACCTCATTTTTTCATCAGGTATTCCTTTGTGGTTAGTCGGTCACTCAGAACTCATATTTGTCATTATCGGTATTAGCTCAGGACTGTTTACCGTGACATTTTTAGAGACTGAGCGATACGCACCAATGGCGAACCCTGTAATTAAAGTATTATTGGTATGTCAGGCAGTGATTGGGCTTGTATGCTTCATTGATTTACTTCCCGCCATATGGAAAAACAATTTAGTTTATGGTGTTGGGCTTATTGCTATCTTGAGCTACATCTATGCTGGTTTTGAAGCCTTTTTTAATAAATTCAAACCAGCCCGTTACTTTATCTTCGCATGGACCATGCTCGCTGCTGGCGCGATTGTTGGCATGTTGAGTCTTGTTGGCGTGTTACCGTCGAACGACTTTACGACCTATTGTTTCCAAGTCGGCGTCTTTCTTGAGTCTGGCCTATTCTCATTTGCATTGATGGAAAAAAGCCGTAGTCAACTCGAAAACGAGGTCGAGCAAGCCACTAATGACTTACGAAACAATATGGAGCTTATCGAGGAGCAGAATGCTCGATTAGATATCGCTCGCAAAGATGCAATAAAAGCCAGTAATGTTAAGTCACAATTTTTGGCTAATATGAGTCATGAAATCAGGACACCATTGAATGCCATTTTAGGGTTCAGTAAAGAGCTCAACAATGCATCGCTTCCCCCCGATCAGCAAGAACAAGTGCGCATTGTCAACACCGCGGCAGACAACCTGCTTACCATCGTCAACGACGTGCTAGATTTTTCAAAAATTGAAGCGGGCAAGCTTAAGATAAACAACCAGCCATTTGCGCCAAATAAATTGCTTGAAGAAATGGTGACAATTATGGCCAAGTCGTCTCACAGCAAGCGCATCGAATTCGTTTTTGACCTCGGCCCTCTACCAGAAAAGCTCATCGGTGATGTATTTAGAATTAAGCAGGTTCTCAACAACCTGCTTAGCAATGCGCTTAAATTCACGTCACAGGGCACAATTCGTTTTGCAGTGCACGGACGCGCATTACCACATGGCATTTATGAGGTTAACATCACGGTTGAAGACACTGGAATAGGTATTAGCCGTCACGACCGTAAAAAATTGTTTAATGCGTTTTCCCAAGTAGATGATGCATTAAATCGCAATTATCAAGGTACAGGTCTGGGACTGGTTATCAGTAAAGAACTCGTGCGCCTAATGAATGGCGATCTCACATTAAAAAGTGTTGTTGGCCAGGGCTCTACGTTTTGTGTGTCACTGAGAATGAATCAACTCAGCCAAAAGTTTGCATTAACTGCCGATGAAGAATGGCGAGGCAAGCGCGTTGTGTTGTTTGACCCAGTGCCATCAACACGACGCGCCAGTGCCAACATGCTTAGCATTCTGGGGGCGAATGTAACGTCGGTTGAGTCGACCGCCTTCCTAGATACATTAAACGGTCAATACGACTTTTTGATGGCCACAGTGCCGGTAACTAAAATGGCACACCGAGACCGATTCTTAAGTCGCTTTGTCAGTTTCCCTGCAGAAAAACGAGTACTGTGGTATTCAGGCCCAGAACCCTTTGCACAGTATCCGAGTCTTCATCAACATTTTTACTCTCAAGTGAGAATGCCGATGACATTAACGAAGCTTGATAACTTGATTCATCAACAAAACACACCTGCTAAAAATGCAATGCAAGAAAAAATGGAAGTCTTGCCACCCGCTAAAATTTTAGCCGTTGATGATATGGAAATGAACTTGAAACTCTTGCAGACTTGGCTCGACAACTCGCCAGTGCAATTAACCACCACGATAAGTGGGCAAGATGCGGTTAACCGCTGCCAAACACAAGAGTTCGATCTTATCCTTATGGACGTTCAAATGCCTGGAATGGATGGCCTTCAAGCAACTCGCGAGATACGCAAGTCTCCATTGAATATGGGAACACCTATTGTGGCGGTTACGGCCCACGCATTTAAAGAAGAACAGGAACGATTACTAGCGTCTGGCATGGATGACTACTTACCAAAACCCATTGAATTTGAGTTGCTCATTGATTTAGTTAAATCATGGTGTCATGACGTATCACCAAGCGAAATAGTGTTCCCTTCGATTGATTGGCAACTTGCGCTGAAACGCGCTAACCACAATAAGGAGACGGCAAGAGAGCTGCTGGATAACTTTATCTCACTATTGCCAGAAGCCATCGACACACTGGCTGCTTTGTGGACAAAGCGTGATATTGATGCGCTGAAGGCTGAAATTCATAAGCTTCATGGCGCGTGCTGCTACACAGGGCTACCACGCCTACAGCATTTGGTTCATGAAATTGAAAGCGCGCTTAAGCTGAACTTACTTGATGACGCAGAAGCGCTGCTTCCAGACTTATACAAAGAAGCACATAAGGTACTTAGCGAAAATAAGACCTAACGAACGCTTTGTGCCAATAACTATGGCTGCGTTCATTACTGATGATCTGTAGATTCCTGATGACGCGTTTGCTGACAAGATGTAATAAACTTTGCAAACGCGTGAGCTTCTCTATCTAACTCCGAACTCGCGATAAAAATATCAAAACCGAGTCGCTTTCTAAGCTCTACCATTCTATGCGCTAACATCGCTTTAATGCCTTTTATGACCGTACCGTCTTCCATGACATATGCTTTATCGTCAAACATAGACTGCTCGTAGCAACTTCCAGACGCGCAGTTCTCATCGGCGTTTTGCATTAGCAAAGGTCGCTGCTCCATTAGTAGGTGCGTCGCTAATCTTGGGGAAATAGTTGTTAAGAAATCGGTGTAATTTTTTATTTTAAAACCTACCGCTTCTAATGGGACATGCTCAAGCCCATGGCGTACCCTTGGGCAATCAACCCGTTGAAGGTTGTCCCATTGTATTCGCCAGCTTCCCAACCGATGCTGATAAGTAATAAAGTCTCTAGCAATTTCTAAGCTGTAATTGGGCTCGCGTATTTTAAAGTAGCCAATCAGTAAGCAAACTAACGCAGCACTGGTAATAAAAATACCGGCCAAAAACAGCCACTCTGGTAAAAATGTTAACCATAACGCAGCAATAACAAGCCCCACACAGCCAAACACCACGCTCGTAATACCGTTACTTTTCGACGCCGCTTTAATGAAAATTGAAGTACCGTTATCGCCAGACATAAAAATACACCACTAACATAATTACTGCCCATACAACGTAAAGCCTTATGCGTTTGCATTTCACGCAGTCAGTTTGCCACCAACGCTTTAGCATATTCACATGACTACCTTCTTATACGTGCTTTGTGTCTTGACAGTTTACCCTAAATTATCACGCTTTAACGAGATTGCGGTGACGGAATCGCTGGAAAGCAGCGACAATAGTAGGCGTAAAGACTAACGAAAGAATAACAGAGAAGCCGACGCCACCCGCTAACACCACAGCCAACGGTGGCCAGAAGCTCCCTTCACTAAATAACAATAAAGGGATAAGCCCCCCTACCGTTGTAAAGGTCGTGGAGAGAATATGACGACTACAGCTCATGGTCTCTTCTACGATTGCTTTTGTATCACCCTGTTTTGCCAGTGGATTGGCATTTATGGCGGCGATAACAACAATAGATCCATTTATAGCAACACCAATGAGACCAGCGCAGCCAAGTAAAGGGTTAAAGCCAACAGGCAAGCCAGAAATCCACAGGCTGAACATACCTAACCCTACCGAGAGTATTGCAACTAAGCCAATAACACCTGCCATACGTAGGCTAGTGAAGGTAAGAATAAGGGTTGTTACCATCAATACTAAAAGAACTGGAGCATAGGTAGCCAGTTTTCCTAACGCTTGTTGTTGTTCATCGGCATCTCCGGCCAAATGAATTCGGTAGCCCTCAGGTAATACAAGTCGCGTATCCAACAGTGTTCGAAGCTGGTTACTTGCATCAACTGCCGGTACACCCGGTAGCAAAAATGCCTGTATACGGTTTAGTCTTTCGCCATCTAGACGCGTGATACTGCTTGTCGCAGGTTGCAGAGATAAGGTCGTTACCGCTGACAGTGGCGACCATGATATGGCACTTTCGCCTGCAACAGGAATAGGCATAGCATCAACACCCATGACATTTTGCCTAAATGCCTCAGCAAGACGCACGCGGACAGGAATTTCTTCCGTACTTTCCAGCACAGAACCACCGGTAATACCTGAAAAATTCACCTGCATCTGACTGGCAAGTTCAGAAAGAGTAAGCCCTAGGTAAGAAAGGTTATCGCTGTCTGCATTCACCTTAAGCTCCGGCTCTCCCATTGATATACTGGCGGTAGATTGTGATATACCGTCAACTTCAGACATTAGCATACGCACTTTGTCGCCCAAGTCGTTAAGTACATTTAAATCAGGCCCTAATATTTCTACTTCTACAGGAGCTGCGATAGGAGGCCCTTGCCCAAAGGCGCGCACAACAATTTGCGTTTCGGGGTACATCTTATCTAAGTCTCGCTGAAGCTGACCAACCAACTCAGCAGAACGCTCCACCGTTTCAGTGGTAATAACGGCATTGGCAAAGTGTGGCGTGTTATCTCGCGTCATAGTTTGGTTGTAATAGACCGATGGGGCAGACCCACCTATCAACCAGCTCACTTGCTTAACACCAGATTCTGCTCGAATATGCTTATCAATACGTTTTACATAAGACTGGGTATTGTCAATACTGCTTCCTTCTTTGGTCCACAAGTACAATTCGAACTGGTCCCTATCTGCGCTGGGAAAGAAGACATTCGCTAACGATGATGACAATACAAACCCTGACAGACACAATACCGTGATAACAGGCAGCACCAGAATGGGCTGTTTTATCCAGCGTCCTAGCTGCTTGCTGAAAGCCAAGCTTAGTGTGGGTGCTTGAATACCGACTTTCCACCATGACTGTGTAGATTGCTCGACTGCGATACTGCCATCATTCTTGGGCAAAAACCTTGCCGCAAGGGCTGCGATGAGTGTTAACGAAATGAACAAAGAGCCAATCAGTGCCATAACAACACTTATCGCGATAGGGCCCACGAAATCGCCAATGTTGCCATCAAGCAAAAAGATTGGCATGAACCCCAGTATGGTTGTTAGTGTAGAAGCGAGCAAAGGCGCAAACAAATGAGCAACGCTTTTTGCCATTGCACCCACACGCGTCAAATTAGGGTCTTGAAGGTTAATACGAATTTCGTCTGTAATGACAATGGCGTTATCAATAAGCAGACCAATGGCGATGATCATGCCGAAGATAGACATTTGATGAATTTGCTCGTTGTAAAAACTAAGCGAGAACAGCGCAAACGCTGCACACAGTGGCAGTGCTAGACCCACAATCCAAGCTGCTCGAAACCCCATAAATAGAAGGATAACGAGCATAACGACAGCACACCCCATAAGCAGGTTCATGGATAGCTCGGATAAACGCGAAGCCGTATATTCATTCTGCTCAAAGGCAACATCAGCTTTTAATGTACCTTCAAAATCTTTGTTAAACTGCGCAACGACATCAAGCGCGTTACGTGTCCACACGTCAGAGCGCAGCGACGTCTGCATGCGCGCTGCAACAAAAATAGATTCTTCACCATCTAATAAAGCAATTTCACCTCGCGGAGTTGCATAGCCGCGCGCTACCGTTGCCACATCTTCAACTCGCAAGTAGCGACCTTGGTCGTTAATTAGAGGGATAGAAGCAATCATGTTTACGCCATCGAGCCCCTCTCCTACGCTGAAACGCAAGTTATTTTGCTTTGTATTCAGCATGCCCGCTGGCAGTTTTGGATCAGACCGGCGAATAAGCTCGCTGACTTGCTGTAAGTTGAGCCCCGTTGCGGCAAGTTTCACAGGGTCAATGTTTACGCTTATTTCTTCTTCTGGTTCACCATAAACCCTAACTAATTCAGTACCATTGACGTTACGTAAGCGGTCAGTCAATTCTTGAGCTAATCTTGCAGTCAAAGTTAATGGCGTCATATCAGGGTGCGTAGCGCGAAGAGAAAGCAGCAGAGTGAACGCTGTCGCACCGCGTTTTTCATCGAAAACAGGCGCCATGGCACCTTCAGGAAAATTCTGAGAAGCTATCGTTATTGCATCACGTATTTCGCTGAACAATTCTTCGTTGTTGGTGTTGTCAACCCAATCCTGAGTCTCTATAAACAGAATTGAAGTACCAGCACTCGAGGTTGACTTTATTTCTTTTATCTCGAAAATCTCTCGTAACCTATCTTCTAAAACGTCGCTAACGAGTGCCTCGACTCGCTCTGCGGATGCACCGGGGTAGGCAGTAATAACCAGAGCGTTACGAGTATCAATACGAGGGTCTTCAAGTCGAGGTAAAGAGCCAAGCGCTGACAATCCCGCCGTCACTAGAATGATAAGGCTTAGTACCAACAAATGACCCCGTCGATAGAACAAGGTATACCAAGGGTAGGCCTTATCAGTGTCGTATTTAAACTGTTTCATTAGCGTGCGCCCGCTGGAAGTTGGTGAGAAACAGACACCATTTGCCCAGGTGCAAGCTTATGAGTACCCTCGTTCACAAATATATCGCCCTCTTTAAGAGCACCGCGCACAAACGCGTTATTGCCATCGGTATAGACAACTTCAACAACTCTAGCCTCAAGCTTAGGAGTTTGGCCATCAGACAGTACAAATACTCGCCACAACCCTCTAAGGCCGTTACTTAGTGCATTAACGGGAAGCCAACTACCCACCTCTTTATGAAAACGAGACCCAACAAGCACCGCCATATCACCGGCACGCACATTTACACTGCTATCAAGCGTCACAAGGATATCAATAGTACGTGTTTGTAGGTTTCTCACGGGGAGTTGCTGACTAACGATTCCACGCACCTCTTGCTCAGAGATGCGAACCGTCACTGAATTGTTGATACCAAACTGTTCTATCACGTCAGCAGGCACTGCAAAGCGCGCTTGAAGCGCTTCAACACTGGTGATACCAATAACCGGCGTGCCAACACCAACTACGGCACCTTCATCTACAAATCGTCTATTAACAATACCGCTAAATGGCGATACCAATGTGGCTTTCGCTATTTCTACATCGAGTGAATTGATGGATGCTTCGATTTCATTAACCTGTGCCTTCGCGACATTTAACACCGCGGTCACTTCATCTAAACGCTGGGAAGACTCTAGTTGCTTTTCCACCAAAGCGACTGTGCGCTTTTTGTTGACGCTAGCCAACTCGAAATCAGCAATTGCCCTTGCCAATGTGGCACTAAGCTCTTTTTTACGTGCATTTAAACGCATCAAGTCTTGGTGAGCCAGCACATCACCTTCTTGAACATTATCGCCTTCCTCCACGTTGATATCAGTGACTTGTCCTGCAATATCAAACGAAAGTGATGTGGTTTTGGGCGACTCAACTAAACCGAATACGCTAATAGGCGCTTCAAACCCTTCTTGAATTTTTACGGTTCCCGTTGAAACTGCCATGGGCACCCGTGCTTCTGGAACTTGGGTTGCATTGCCAAGCCCCGCCATCACAAGCAGTGTGATAAGCGCTACGACAAATAAAGCACATGAAATAATGAGTTTAATTTGGCCGCCTTCAGCAGACGAATGCGCAACAGTCATAAAGAGTCCTTAGATCACACGTAAAATAATGAACCACTCTGCCCTGCATCAGTGCGAGTGAGCGGCTAACTGTTAGCTCATCACCTGCTTTTCGTATTCAAAACGACGCGTTTAAGACATCAAAAACAGGGTGGAGCGCAAAATTTGCATAGTACAAACTCTATGCTAGTATATTAATACTAGACCGTCCAGTTTGATATTTATTAAATTTAAGTGAGTAAGATTGTGGTAACCGCAAAGAAACAAGGTAGACCTAAGAGCGAAGAGAAAAATAGCCTTATTTTACATGCGGCCTCTCACCTATTTTTGGAAGATGGCTTTGCAAATACCTCTATGGATACGGTTGCAAAGGCGTCTGGGGTTTCAAAGCAAACGGTTTATTCTCATTTCGACAGTAAAGATGCCTTGTTTAAAGCGGCGATAACGTCAAAATGCCGTACGTATCAACTTGATACTCAACAACTTCTCGATGCAACATCTGGTGCACTTACGTTTTGCGAATGCATGAAAAAAGTGGGGGCTCAGTTTGTACGCTTATTACAAGATAAAGAAGCGGTAGCGATGTTTAGGGTTATTATTGCAGAGGCAGCTAATAACTCTCATGTAGCAAATTTATTCTATCAAGCTGGGCCGCAGGCTTACCTTGCAACATTAAGTGAAGTGGTAGAGCAGTATGGAAAAGGGAAACTTAGTAAAGCATGCTCGCACGAACTCGCCTTTGATTTTTGTTCACTTTTGAAAGGTGAGTTTCACACTATGATGCTTTGCGGGCTTAAGGCACCGATGTCAGAAGAAGAAATTGAAAAGTATGTGGCTCGCGCTGTAGAAAAAGTAAATTTACTCTTTACCCACTACACCAATTAACACTCGGCTCGTTACGCGCTCCATCACTCTCTCGATTACATCATACTGCGGCACGATTAATTAGCGTGCTCTATAAACTTAAGCGCCTGTCAATTGTGGAGAATGATTTAGCCGCTTGTCATGATGACTTCAGCTAGCGCGTATTATACACTAGCGCCGTTTTCGTTGATGATTGAGTGACTCATGTCTGACTTTACCGGTAACCACATTCTTTCGGTTAATCAATTCGATCGCGAGGCCATTGAGAAAGTGTTCTCAGTTGCCGATTCCATGCAACCTTATGCGCGACGCCAAAAGCGCACAACCGTCCTTGACGGCGCTATCCTTGGAAACCTCTTTTTCGAACCCAGCACCCGAACCCGTGTTAGCTTCGGTACCGCATTCAATCTGCTTGGCGGCGAGGTAAGAGAGACCACAGGCATGTCAAGTTCAGCGCTGGCGAAAGGTGAATCACTTTATGACACCGCCCGCGTACTCAGCGGCTATTCTGATATCATTGCAATGCGACACCCAGCCGCTGGCTCAGTTGCCGAATTTGCAGAGGGCAGCCGCGTACCTGTTATTAATGGCGGTGATGGCGCGAACGAACATCCTACTCAGGCCCTTCTTGATCTCTTCACCATTCAGCGTGAATTAGAATATAACGGCCGAGGTATAGATGGGTTGCACATCGCCATGATTGGTGATCTACGCTATGGCAGAACGGTTCACTCGCTGTCGCGTTTACTGTGCTTATTCAAGAATGTCCGCTTCACGCTAATCTCACCCAAAGAATTAGCAATGCCCCAGCCCGTGATTGACGCCATAGAAAATGCGGGTCATCAACTTACCATTACCGAAACGCTCGAAGGCAATATGGATGCGGATATTTGTTATCAAACACGCATTCAGGAGGAGCGTTTTCCTTCACAAGAAGAAGCGAACAAATATCGCGGTAAATTTCGACTGAACCAGTCTATTTACACTAAGCACTTCCAATCGAAGACCGTTATTATGCATCCACTTCCACGAGATTCACGTATGGAAGCCAACGAATTGGATAACGATCTAAACCTCAATCCAAACCTTGCCATTTTCAGACAAACCGATAATGGCGTACTCGTTCGAATGGCGCTATTCGCGTTGACGCTTGGCGTTGATCACCTGGTCACCAAGCACGAACGCGATGTGGTTTGGTATAGCAATAAGAGTAAGTAATTACATGCAAAAATCTGAAGCCCTTTTTGCCCGCGCGCAAAAAACTATACCAGGCGGTGTTAACTCTCCGGTACGTGCGTTTAAAGCCGTGGGTGGCACACCTCGCTTTATCACCAAAGCAGACGGTGCGTATATGTGGGATGCCGATGGCAAACAGTACATCGACTACATTCAGTCTTGGGGCCCTATGATTTTAGGTCACAACAATGCGCAGATCCGCGAGGCAGTTATCGAAGCATCGCACAATGGTTTGTCATTTGGTGCCCCCACGGAAGCCGAAATTATTATGGCTGAGACCGTAAGCGAACTTGTTCCGTCGATGGAAATGGTACGCATGGTTAACTCGGGCACCGAGGCAACCATGTCGGCTATTCGCTTGGCCCGTGGTTACACCAGCCGCAACAAAATTGTAAAATTCGAAGGTTGTTACCATGGTCACGCCGATTCTTTGCTTGTAAAAGCAGGCTCAGGCGCTCTTACCCTTGGCGTACCTAGCTCTCCAGGCGTGCCGGCCAATGTCGCTGAGCATACGCTAACGGTTGAGTACAACAATATCGAAAGCGTAAAAGAAATATTTGCCGCTCACGGAGACGATATCGCGTGTATTATCGTTGAGCCCGTTGCTGGCAACATGAACTGTATTCCACCTGTGGAAGGTTTTCTAGAAGGGCTGCGCGCCATTTGCGATGAATACGGCAGCGTGCTTATTTTTGATGAAGTCATGACGGGTTTTCGCGTATCGCGCGGTGGCGCACAAGAGCGTTTCAACGTTAAGCCAGACCTAACCTGTTTAGGTAAAGTCATTGGTGGCGGCATGCCTGTGGGCTGTTTTGGTGGCCGCAAAGATATCATCACCCATATTGCGCCAACAGGCCCGATTTACCAAGCTGGAACACTGTCAGGCAACCCTGTTGCAATGGCTGCGGGTCTTGCGGCAATGCAACAAATAAAGCAGCCTGATCTATACGACTCAATTTTCGAGAACACACAAGCACTTGTGGATGGCTTCCAAGCCATTGCAAATAAACACAATATTAGTCTTACCACGAATGTTGCTGGCAGCATGTTTGGTATTTTCTTTACCGACGTTGCCAAAGTGACTAACTATAAACAGGCTATTAATTGCAACACTGAGCAGTTTAATAAGTTCTATCACGGAATGCTTCATGAAGGCGTTTATCTTGCACCAGCATCATACGAAGCGGGCTTTGTATCAAAAGCGCATGATATGAGTGTTATTGAGAAAACCCTTAGCGCCGCGGATAAAGTGTTCGCTACGTTGTAAAGGACATTGTAATTATGTGAAAGCCCCGTAATCGGGGCTTTTTTGTGTCTGTTGTACTACAAAACCGGCCGTCAGTTTTGAGATAGCTTGGCTTGTTGGCGTATGAAGGTAATCGAAGGCGCAAAGAAAGCAGCGCCCGTTTCTGCGCTGGTAAAATCTAACCAACGGTCATAGTCACCTTCACCATTTCCGTATATCTGACTATGTAACATATCTTTAAACGGCCTCGCGCTAGCACTGCAACTAACAAAAAACAGCCCTTGAGACGCCATATCGCCGTACGGCATGCCCTGCTTAACCAAACGCGCTTCATCACTGTCTGGAGTAGCACTGGTGGCACGCACGTTATGCGACGAAGCGGATTGCTCGCCACTTACTAGATTATGCTCCTGCGTCGTACCCATCACTTGCTCTTGTTGACGGCTAGATAGACTATTCCAACGTCTTAAATCATGACGATAGCGCTGAATATGAAGATAGCTACCGCCGGCAAAATCAGGATCATCTTCTCCGATAACGGCAATTTTTCTGCGCTTCATTCCCCTGGGGTTATCTGCGGCATAAAGAAAACCATTTAAATCTCGTCCATCAAGATAACGAAAACCGCGGATTTGCTCGACCAAATCAACATGTATGCGAAGCAAATCCATGACCTCGATACCCACAGCGTGACATATATCCAGTCTATCGGCTCGAATTTGAATAAAAATATCATAAGGCATGGTGGGTGCGCTTCGATCTTCGCACTGCATATCAGGGAAGGGCGTTAATTCAACGGGAATCAGGCCGGGATAAACTTCAGTCCAGTAACTTGTACCAATAGCAACAACCCCAGTCACCATGGCTTCATAGTGTTCATTCTCGAAATGCTCAAAAATATCTAAAACACGAGACAGTTTAGCTCTTACCGCTTCGCTATCATCGTCTACGACATTCAACAGCAAATACTGAGCATGAAGATTGGGTTCAGCGCAAATGCCTTTTTGTGGTTGTGTCATTGCCGCTCTTATTCTTATTGATAAATAATATGCCCCCGGGGCTAGGGGCAGTTACCTTTTATAGTAGTGTGCTCAATAGCCTGCGGCTTGTCCATCTTTTCGACTTTCAGACGCACCAAAATACACACCTTTCGCCTTATCTTTTGCAATTGCTTGATAGCCGCCAAAAGCACCTACCACACGCTGTAACTTGTGCCCGCGTTCCATCAGCTCTCTTTGCACTGATTCACTAAACCCTGACTCAAGACTAACATACCCACCGTCTATCATAGTCGAGCCAGTTGGACTGCTAGAGCCGCTGTGTAAAATACGTGGCGCATCACCGGCTTCTTGCAGGTTCATGCCAAAATCTAGAATATTTACAATAATTTGCGCATGCATTTGAGGCTGCGTTCCCCCACCCATTACGCCAAAACTCATAACAGGTTCGCCGTTACGAGTAACAAAAGCAGGAATAATAGTATGAAACGGGCGCTTGCCTGGGCGATATTCATTAAAATGCCCTTCTTCTAGCGTAAACATTTCGCCGCGATTTTGAAGAATAAACCCCAAACCCGGTGGGGTCATGCCCGAGCCCATTCCTCTGTAGTTACTTTGAATAAGCGATACCATATTGCCATCTTTGTCAGCAACGGTAAGGTAGATGGTATCGCCTTCATAAATACCCGCATCAACACGCATCGCGGCTTTTTCGCTATCTATGAGTTTTTGCCTAGCTTTGGCATATTCCTTGGAAATCAGCCAGTCAACGGGGATGTCATTAAAGGCAGGGTCGGCGTAAAACTTCGCCCTATCTTCGAACGCTAGTTTTTTTGCTTCGACAAAAGTATGGATATAATCAGCCGAGTTGAAGCCCATGCCTTCAATATCGTATTGTTCTAGGACATTGAGAATTTGCAGCGCGGCTATGCCTTGTCCGTTGGGTGGTAACTCCCACACGTCATACCCACGGTAGTTCGCTGACACAGGTTCAACCCATTCTGAAGTGTGTGAAGATAGGTCTTGAAAAGATAGGAATCCACCCTGCGCTTTCATGTACGCGTCGATAGTGCGGGCTATGTCGCCCTTATAAAACGCATCGCGGCCACCAGTTGCAATTTTTTCATAGGTTGCAGCAAGGCCAGGATTCTTAAAAATATCGCCTTTTCTTGGCAGCTTGCCATCAACCAAATAGGTTTCAGCAAAGCCATCGTAGTGACCAATACGCTTGTGGTTCATTTCCCAGTAATATGCAATAAGTTCAGATACGGGAAAGCCTTCTCGTGCATATTCTATGGCCGGTGTAAGTATTGTTGCCATGGGCAACTTGCCAAATTTACCATGTAACTCGAACCATCCATCAACCGCACCTGGCACTGACACGGGCAAAGGCCCAAACTTGGGAATAGTATTATGGCCGCGCTCCGCAAACACCTCTTTTGTTAATTGGCGAGGTGAACGGCCAGACGCATTCAGCCCAACTAATTTCTGCTCTTTTGCGTCCCACACAATAGCAAACAAGTCACCTCCCACACCACAGCCTGTGGGCTCAACTAACCCCAGCATGGCATTGGCGGCGATGGCCGCGTCTACAGCACTGCCACCTTGCTTTAAAATGTCTAACGCAACCTGTGTTGCCAAGGGTTGACTCGTTGCTGCCATGCCATTTTGTGCTATCACCTCTGAGCGACTAGCAAAGGGCGCCCCAGTTATGCGATCGTAAGCGTGGGTCGTTAAACTGACACATGCCAATAGCAGTGCCAATAAGCGCATCTTCAAAGCCATAGTTTTCCCTCAACACCATCACATCGTCGCAGACTTACCGCAGTCAGTACGCTAACGCCCAAGACGATAAAAATTTTTGATTCTTATTTTTCACCTGCAGTAGAGATTAGATAAAGCACCGTGAATTTACTTTCGGCTTCTCTTATCCATCATTGCACGCATTTTAGCTTCACTTTGACAATAAAAAACCTATCGTCTTCACGTTAGTGTAGCGTTATTGTCACAATACTCCTAATAGCCAATGCATAAACGAAAAAAGCCCCGCAAATGCGGGGCTTAAGTGAAGTAATGTAGGCATTATGATTATTGTTATCGTTCTGCCTAATCGTGACTTACTTACGAACGGCTGCTTGTGAAGTCTGGGTAAGCTTCTAAGCCACACTCGCTCATGTCTACGCCGTCGAATTCTTCTTCTTCGCTTACACGGATACCCATAACCGCTTTCAGTACTAGCCATACCACTAGACTTACTACGAATACCCAAACAAAGATTGTCGCTGCACCAATAAGCTGACCAGTAATGCTTGAACCGTCATTAGTGAAAGGTACAAGGATAAGACCAAGCAGACCTACTACACCGTGAACAGAAATTGCGCCTACTGGATCATCAATCTTAAGCTTATCAAGACCAACAATGCTTAGTACTACAAGGATACCACCAAGACCACCGAATAGTGTTGCCTCTAGTGGCGTCGGTGTAGAAGGCTCTGCAGTAATCGCTACAAGACCCGCCAACGCACCGTTAAGCACCATAGTAAGGTCAGCTTTACCGAATAAGATACGCGCTACAATTAACGCTGCAATTGAACCACCCGCAGCAGCGGCGTTAGTGTTCATAAATACAATGGCTACTGAGTTTGCACTTTCAACAGTCGCTGTAGCAAGTACAGAACCACCGTTAAAACCAAACCAACCCATCCAAAGAATAAAGGTACCAAGCGTTGCAAGCGGAAGGTTAGCACCTGGGATAGCATTCACTTTGCCGTCTGCAGTGTATTTGCCCTTACGTGCACCAAGTACAAGCACACCTGCTAATGCTGCCGCAGCACCTGCCATGTGAACAATACCTGAACCTGCAAAGTCAGAGAAACCTAGGTCGCCAAGCGTGTACATACCAAATACTGCTTCGCCGCCCCATGTCCACGCGCCTTCCATTGGGTAGATGAAACCTGTCATTACAACCGCGAACGCTAAGAATGCCCAAAGCTTCATACGCTCAGCAACCGCGCCCGATACAATTGACATTGCCGTTGCAACAAATACTACTTGGAAGAAGAAGTCAGCAGAAGGTGCATACGTTGCTGGGTCTTCAGCAACACCAGTTGCGCCATCAGCCATAATACCGCTTAGGAAAGGACCCCAGTCGCCGCCACCGTACATAATGCCGTAGCCACATACCATGTACATGGTGCAGGCAATTGCAAATAGTGCAACGTTTTTAGTTAGGATTTCAGTGGTGTTTTTCGCTCGAACCAAACCTGCTTCAAGCATAGCAAAGCCCGCAGCCATCCACATGACTAACGCACCGCAAATTAGAAAGTAAAAGGTATCTAGCGCATACCCAAGTTCAAAAGTGATTTCCATTATTGTGTTCTCCGCAAATTCTTCGTTGTGGCTTACAGCGCGTCGCTATCCGACTCACCAGTTCGAATACGAACGGCGTGTTCAAGGTCGTAAACAAATACCTTGCCGTCACCAATTTTGCCTGTTTTGGCTGCGCCAACGATGGCTTCAACCAGGCGCTCTACTTGGTCGTCCTGAACTGCAATTTCCAGTTTGACTTTAGGTAGAAAATCCACCTGATATTCCGCTCCGCGGTAAAGTTCTGTGTGTCCCTTTTGACGTCCAAAGCCTTTCACTTCAGTCACGGTTAAACCGTCAATACCGATTTCTGAAATGGCTTCACGAACATCATCTAGCTTGAACGGCTTGATGATAGCTGTGACTAGTTTCATGAGATGCTCCCAGTTTATTTTGGTTATTTGTGCTATTCGTGTGTTTCTTGTTGTTGCAAAGCTAAACCAAGAGCCATGCCATAAATAATTATTCATATAAATCATATAGATAATCATATAAGGGAGAATTAACCCAGAAAACAATGCACCATTTCAGTGCATTGAGAGGTATTTGCCCAACGATGATGCGCCGCGTTGTAGAAGTGGGATAAGTGTACTAATAAGTAAGACGAGTGTAGGAGGGAACTATTTGTTTACCACCGATGTCAGTTAAAAACATGACGACGATCACCGATTCATTTTTTGCGCCGACGCGCGATATGGAAGTCCGCAACACGGCTAAAAAAGCAACGTGGCGGTCGCTGCTGGTCTCTTCTAGCGTCCACATTATCGCGTTCGGTTTAGTGGTAGTTTTATCGCAATATTCATTAGATAAAAGACGAGACTACATTGATGCACAACCTAATCAGTTACCAATAAAGGCAGCGCTCTACATCCCCCCAAAAAAGGCTGAAATAGTTGATACTTCGACACCATTGAATGACGCAGAAAAACCTGCCCCCGCCACTGCCGATACGTCTACAGAAAATGAGCAAATTAAAGAAATAAAACAAGAACCTAAAGAAATCCAGCAACCCTCTACTTTGCCAACTCCTTCTGATGCAGGGCCGCCAATTCCTGACTCGCAGGCTACTAATGCTAATCAACGCGCAGGGCAATTCAATTTTTCACCAAAAGATGCTGCCACTCAATATTTTGACGCTTACCATAATGACCGTCTTGCGCAAGAAGCCGTTGATGCGGCTAGAGAGTATCAACAGCAAAAAACTCGCCCAACGATTGTCGACACACGAAAAGGAGAGCCAATTTCAAATGTACCACCTAGGCCAATAAAACGCGTGAATTGTTCCAGCGCACTTGCTAAAACATTTGCAGTACTCAGCGGGGTCACTGGCGGAACACTTCAATGCACCAATTTGGGCGATCCTAACAAGTTTATCGATGCTAGGGTCGAAAAACGTCCCAATGAAGGGCGTTAGTCATTTACTCCAGCTTGCCTAAGACAATTACACCGTCTTGTTCAAACATATTTAATGAGGTTTTTTTAGAATAAGTTTCAAGCCAACTAGCACACAATGCTTTGAATTCTTTAGACCGTTTAAAGGTATCGGCAGCAACCTTAAGCTTGCTGACCAATGCTTGATTGGTGCCTTTTTTCGACATCGCTAAATACGTCGTTGCTTTTTGGTAGGTAAACAGCTTTTTGACACCATCACACGCACCATTGAGACCATCGCAGACAATGTTGGTGCCCCCATCAGATAGAAATAGATAGTCGGCTTCACCATTTGTGAGCAGCATCACTACTTCAGCCCATGTGCTCTTTGTGACATCGATGTGACCCGCTGCTCTGACGAGTTCTTGACGAAAGTCACCTTTCAAGACAGCAATACGACTACCCCTAGGCAAATCTTCAAGAGACATTGCACTACCTTGATGGTCAGCACGAACAAACATGGAGTAGGCATTTTGGGTTATAGGCGTGATCCAATGAAATTCATCTTCCCGCTCGGGTGTTCTAGCTAAAGAAAAGACCAATACATCTGGTTTCATCGAGCTTTCAACAAAAATACGTTGCCAAGGCGCGGTCAAGATTTCTGTAGATAAACTTGCTTGTCGCAGAATATTCTGCACCAATTCGACAGCAT
The DNA here is from genome assembly GCA_964454185.1 of uncultured Alteromonas sp. Lineage (GTDB taxonomy): Bacteria > Pseudomonadota > Gammaproteobacteria > Enterobacterales > Alteromonadaceae > Alteromonas. The sequence continues at coordinate 23,148 of CAYVST010000015.1, read as the reverse complement.
AGCCCGTTAACTTGCCTCGCCTTCCCCTTTCACTGAACAAGGGTTCTAAATTCGCAATGACCCAAAGCGTCGAAACATTACTCTCATCTTTTTCTATTTTACCGAGTGCAATTACCCCCTCAACCTCATTGGCGTCGGCGGATATCTGTGTCAGCGTAGGGAGCCAGCGTTGCACAAGCTTTTCGAAGGCTGGCGTTTGGGCAAAGCGTCTTGCCGTTTTAGTCAATTTGTCTGCTATTCCTTTATTCGCTTTGGTCTTGGGCATAGCAATGTAACTGTATTGAATATCATGGGTGTGCTGTCTTGAAATGGATGTGCAGTCGAAGTCATTCTGTTTACAGATAACATCCATACCAAATTCAGAGAAAAATACGGCGTCAACCCGCTCGTCAAGCACTGCTTTAATCGCTTGTGCCCAAGTGTCGAATTCTATCATCTGGAATTGTGAGTATTCGCTGCCAAGTTGTGACCGGTAATCACCACGCATCACCGACACTCTTAGGGTTTTATTTCGATTTTCGAGGGCTGTTAAGTTAAACGGTTTTGGACCATAAATGCCGATTACATTTGCCGTAAGGGGTGCCAACCAGTAAAAGCTATTTTCTCGCTCTTCTGTGCGCCCTACGCCCGTTGCAACAACGCGCTCTCCTAACTTCATGCGCTCCATTAGACGGGCGAACGGTAAGGGAGTAACCTCTGCCTCAATGCCGGCTTCTTTGAGAATAGCGCTGGCATAGTCGACGGAGTAGCCTTTGACGGTCCCGTCTTCTTGAAACTCGCTAAAAACAGGTGTGTTACCCGAAAGAACAACCATGGACGCTTCAGCGTGAGCATTGGCCTTAGACAAATTAACTAACAACAAGCAACTCAGCGCTAACCAACGTATTGCCAATGGGGATCTCTCCTTGAATATATTGTTCTAATAGTAGACTAAAGGGCAAAAGAAAAACAATTAGAATCTAAAGCATTCAAGAGCGCTTGTAATATCCCGGCGGCTGCCCAAAATAGGCTTTAAATCTTCGCGTAAAAGACGTGACATCGTCATAACCCACAGACAGTGCTACGGCAAAGATGGGGGTATCAGTATTGCTAAGTAAGGCTTTTGCTTTTTCCATTCTCGTTTTTACAAGGTAATCTCTTAAACTTAACCCCGTTGCTTCTTTGAACTTCACCTTAAACTGTGTTGATCCCATACAAGCAATGCTGGACAGCGAGCCCACGCTGTGCGATTGCGTTAAATCTTGGTGGATGTGACTTATGGCCGGCGTGATGCGTTTATTTACACTATTGCCCTTTTGACAGCCGTTCAGCAACGCCAAAAATAACGCTACCGTTTCGCTATGCACGTTCTTTGTTGTGTGGCTTAGCTGCACATCAATGTAGTTTAAGAATGCTTGAAACGTGGCATCGACTTGGAAAATAGGCTGTGACTTATCCTTGAAATGCTCGGGGACCGTTTTTAAATCAGCGACAACAAATTTAGACAAACTATGTGATTTAAATGTATGCACTTCTTCGGGGGCAATACACACGCCCTGGCCAACCCCAACCTTCCCTTCAAAATTATCTTGTATGATCTCAATGTGCCCATTTATGGGCAGCACCAATTGGTAAAATGAATGCGCATGGCTATGCATGGTCTTGGTATAAGACCGGATAGACAATGAAGGTAATGAATGACTGTGCATACCTATCATTTTGCCGCACTCCTCCTTATATATGCAATCGGCAAATGTCTGTTGCCAATGCCAAGTCCCAACGCGTATGCTTTAGCAATAACTATGACATAAGGAAATACAACGTGGCTGCAGCCAATTTACTCGCACTACTAGACGACATTGCTACCCTAATGGACGATATTGCAACTATGTCAAAAGTTGCCGCACAAAAAACAGCAGGCGTATTAGGTGACGATTTAGCCGTAAACGCAGATCAAGTTCAGGGGGTTAAAGCAGATAGAGAGCTTCCTGTAGTGTGGGCAGTAGCCAAGGGTTCATTGCTTAACAAAGCGATACTTGTACCTGCTGCCTTAGCGATTAGCGCGTTTGTGCCGTCTCTAATTACAGTTATGTTAGTGTTAGGTGGCCTTTATTTATGCTTTGAAGGCGCAGAAAAACTCCTGCACAAGTACCTCCCACACGATGACGAAGTGAAGCATCGCGAAGCGCGGATAGAAGCCTTGTCTCAACAAGACGTAGACATGGTGGCATTTGAAAAAGACAAAATTAAAGGCGCTATTAGGACAGATTTTATTTTATCTGCTGAAATTATTGTTATTGCCCTGGGTACGGTTAGCGACGCGACACTCACAACACAAATCGGCGTGCTTGTGGCACTAAGCTTGGCAATAACACTTGGTGTATATGGCTTGGTCGCAGGATTAGTAAAAATGGATGACGTCGGCCTATACATGCTTCGTAAATCTTTGACTGGCACAATGAATGGGCTTCAACGTTTTATAGGAAGAGCCTTGCTAGTCACTGCGCCAGCATTGATGAAAACACTGGCAGTAGTTGGCACCGTTGCCATGTTCTTAGTGGGGGGCGGAATTCTTACCCACAGCATTGGTATTTTACATTACGTTACCGAAGGATTTGTTTCACTGGCTCCTAACATGTCACTGGTTATGTCAATTTTAGCCGATGGCGTAACGGGCGTTGTTGCTGGCACAGTCATCGCACTGTTCGTGACACTGCTAAGTAAACTCAAACGTTAACTAACACCCTATCTCGTATTCTCTCTAATGTTTTCAATTGAGTGCATTGTGTTACGCAGTGCACTCTTTTTATGTGTTGTCACCACGACCTACATTTTCGCCACACAGAACCACTGGTCATTTTGACCAACTCTTTTTCAAAATAACTAAAATTTAGTATTTAACTATTTTGGCTGTGATACTCCATTTTTAAATTAAAAAAATAAAACCATACAAATCATAAACTTAGGCCATTTTGAAAAACTGGCACGTCCCTCGCTATAAACTAATTGTTAATTGATAACGACTTAATATCGAAACCTTTGCAATACGATAGCTGCCACGCAGTATGTTTCAGTGCAGTGTCTAACTTTTTATTTTGGAGATTATTATGTTTACCGCTCGCAAACTTTTCACTGCATTGACTTTAGCTACTAGCGTAATGAGTGCAGCCGCCTTTGCTCATGAAGATAACGTAGTTACTTACACCAACTATATGGTTGAAAGTGCTGTGATGGATGTAAAGCAAAACCTAGAACTTGGCGTGACATACGATGTACTTACCGCAAGCCACAGATTTGAGCCTGAGGTTAGCGAAGAAAATACACTTGTAGCTGAAATCACAATAACGCCAATTGCACCAGTTAACTTAGACGACAACGACGCATAAGGAGTATGCCATGTTAACTGCCGGTACCTTGTTTATGTTAGTACTCGGCCCGTTTATCGCTTTTCTTGTCAGTGCTGTGCTGTTTTCAACAGCAAGACTGTTTCTACAGAAAGGGCATTGAAAACGCGACAAACGGACGATGTCAGAAAAGAAACCTGACGTATAGGAATTAGTCCCCTTGCCTTCCCTGGGCCTTATGCTCCAGAGGGAGATAGAAAGCACCAAATATCATCGATAGCCAAGTGGTTGTGTTTTCTATCTTCTTACTGGGGCTTTTTTTTATCCAAAAATTCGCTCCCACCAGCTTTTTTCTTTTTTACCCGCTTTCTCTTTGACGGGACGCCCTGTACAGTCTTGTTGAGGTGGTGGCAGCACATCTAAGATTGCAGGCACACTCAAGCTACCTGCACACCCGGCAACGACAACCTCGCCTGATTTCGCATCAAAGTGAGCAATACCAAGCCCTTCAGGAAAACGTCTAGACAGCGATTTGGGCGATTGCGAACGCATGTAGTTAATGAAAACAGGCAGCGCACCACCCGCACCGGTTAAGTTAACGGGTTGGTTATCGTCATTACCTACCCATATAGTAACCACATTGTTCCTATCAAACCCACTAAACCAACTGTCACGATAGTCATCGGTGGTGCCGGTTTTACCCGCCATGTTTATCGTACCGAAGTTTGCACCAACCCGTTTAGCTGTGCCTTGTGTGGTAACTTTGTAAAGCGCATAGTTTAAAAGATAGGTAGCAGCTTCATCTGTTCGCTGGGCGTAGTATTCTGCTTTTTTCCATAACAGTGCGTTGTCGGCGGTCACCACAGAGGTTACGGTGTGAAGCGGAATATAACGACCATTATTTGAAAGTGTTTGATACATCTGATTAGTCGCAAATGGCGTTAATTCATATGCACCCAACGTTAATGAAGGTACTTTTTCAGCCGGTGCAGTGGCGCCTAGTCGCTCGATAGTATCAACAATAGCGTCAAGCCCAACCTGCATACCTAAATTCACTGTTGGAATATTTAGGGACTCCGTTAACCCTTGTAGCAGCGATACTTGCCCTCTAAACTTTTTGTCGTAGTTTTGTGGAGACCATTGCTGGCCATTCTTACTCTCAAGGGTAATTGGCTCATCACCTAAAGGTGTCGCTAGATTAAACTGAGTAGGGTCTTCAAGTGCCGTCAAATAGACAGCCGGCTTTATTAACGAACCAATAGGGCGTTTTGCCTCAAGAGCGCGATTGAACCCTTTAAACTCGTAGTTTTTATCACCTACAATGGCACGTACTTCACCACTAGCACTGTCTGTTACTACCATTGCACCTTGTAGCGTAGCTTTCCTGTCTTTTTGAAGTCCAGTCAATGTGCTTGTTAACGCTTTTTCTGCGCGACGCTGAGCAACAATGTCGAGTGTAGTAAACACTTTTACGCCGGAATCTCGTAAACTTGGCTCGGCTAAAATCTCATTTAACTCACGACGTACCTGTTCCATAAATGCAGGGTGCTTCCCGCTTGCAAGGCTGGCACCAGAGGCAAGACCAAGCGGCATATTGATGTACTTCTCGTATTGCTGTCGATTAATTTCGTTTTCATCGAACAACATGCGTAAAACAAGATCTCGGCGTTCTTTTGCTCGCTCTGCAAATTTACGTGGATTGTAATAAGAAGGCCCTTTGATAATCGCAACAAGCGTTGCAATTTCAGGTACGCTCAATTCATTTGCTGGTCGGTCGAAGTAGAAATAGCTAGCAAGGCCAAAACCATGCACAGCCATACCTCCGTTCTGTCCCAAGAACACTTCGTTAAGATAAGCTTCAATGATCTCAGATTTGCTATATCGCGCGTCAATAATTACGGCCATTAACGCTTCTTTCGCTTTTCTGACTATCGAGCGCTCTCGAGTCAAAAACATATTTTTTACTAGCTGCTGAGTTAGAGTGCTTCCACCTTGTACTGTTCGTCCAGCAGCAATATTTGCCATTAACGCTCGAATAATAGACAGCGGTGCAACACCGTGATGGTTATAAAAGTTCCGATCTTCTACCAGCGTTAGCGCCTTGGGTAGCATGTCTGGAATGGTATCTAGGGTAACCAACATGCGATCTTCACGAGAACCACTGGTCATCCTTGTTACCAACCAAGGTTCTAATTTTACAGCGCCAAATGGTCGGTCTTGGGATTTGTCATAAATTTCGCCAATGCGACTACCGTTCCATGTAATGACTAAATGGCGTAACGGCTCTGCACCTTCAGGAAACTGAAATGCTCTGCGTTGAACATGCAGCACTTTGTTTTGATAACTATATTCACCGCTACTATTTGCGAACGCTACTTTGCGATAGCCCAGTAATTTAAGCTCATCAATCACCTCTTGAGGAGTTATTTCCTCACCCTTACTAATCTCCAGCGGGCGTGCAAATATTTGTGCTGGTACTTCCCACTTGTTACCAGAAAATGAGTGCTTAATTTGTGCATCAAGGTAAAACGAGTACGCACCAACAACAACCAGCACTATCAAACTCAATCGCCAAAATAACGTTAACATCCAATGGCGTTTTTTCGCCCCAGATTGAGTCGATTTCGCAGTCGTTGATTGCTTTTTTGAGGATGAAGATTTGCTCGATTGTTTTTTTGCCACAAGAAAACGCCATGAAGAAATTATGAATGCTATCGCGACACCAGCAAGGTAGCGCAACGCCAGTTTGCGTGGGTAACATTATCATTGTGGTCTAATTGCAACAACTGCTAAGCGCCGCGCGGGGGAATAAAATGACGTTCTTATCTTATAGGTAACACCGGTTTTAGAAGTCATTGTGAATTTTGCTCGCGTTTCGCAGTCACAATGCGATAGCATGCTTATACGCAACACAGGAACGGTACTATGCGCTTAGCTTTTTTTCATTCTCCATTGTTTTCTTCAATTTCACGTTCACGTAGCTCGCTTCGAAAGTCTCTTACACTGATTATTGGTTGTATGTCGCTTAATACATCGCTTGCCAATGAACAGTTTGCCGAATGTACTGCTACATTGGCGGATAAAGCGAAGCTTGAGGGCGTCAATCAAGCGACCATCGACGCCATTTTCCCTCATTTAGTGCATCAAGACCGAGTGATTGAGCTCGACAGAAGCCAGCCTGAGTTTGTGCAGACATTTCCCGGCTACTTTAGCAAACGTGTCACTGACTGGCGCACAAATAAAGGGAAAGAAATGTATGCCAAGCATAAGGACTTGCTACAAAAACTGAGTGACAAATATGGCATCCCACCTCACTACCTGCTCGCATTTTGGGGTTTGGAAACCAATTTTGGAAACTATAAAGGCAAAATGCCTGTATTGGACTCGTTAGCAACACTCGCGTGTGACAAGCGCCGAAGCACTTACTTCACGCAAGAGTTTTTGGTCGCCGTAAAGTTGTTTGAACGAGAACAACTTACGCGAGAAGAAATGGTCGGTTCGTGGGCAGGCGCCATGGGCCACACACAGTTTATGCCTTCGGCCTTCACCAACTATGCCATAGACGGTGACGGCGATGGACAAGTTAACCTTTGGTCAAGCGAAGAAGATGCATTGTCATCTGCGGCTAACTTTCTAGCCAACCTTGGATGGGAAGCAGGATATAGATGGGGGCGTGAAGTACAGCTTCCCACAGATTTTGATTATCAACAATCTGGCTACAAGAACCGCCAGTCGTTAAGCGAATGGCATGCACAAGGCATTAAGAGAGCAAACGGCAGTGAGCTTGGTGAAGGAGAGACAAGCGCATATGTCATCGTGCCTGCTGGGCATCAAGGCCCCGCATTTATCGCATATAAGAACTTTCGCGTGATCATGCGTTGGAATAATTCAGAGTTTTATGCCATTGCCGTGGGGGTTTTGGCCGACAAAATTGCTGGCGCTTCTGGTATTAAAGCACCGCTACCTGACTTACCAGCGTACAGTCGCAAAGACATTATTGCGCTTCAAAGTAAGCTCAATGCACTGGGTTTTGACGTAGGTAAACCCGACGGCATTATTGGCCCTGCCACCCGTGAAGGTATTCGTAACTATCAAATTGCTAACAAGATGATTGCCGACGGTTTTCCAGGCCTTGACGTTATGGCCGCCCTTGACGTAACACTTGAGCGAAATAAAGCAAAAGCAACCTAAATCAAGGTAGTGCCTCTTTAGGCACTACATGTGTTTTTTTGTTTTGTGGGTAGGTGAAGCACTGGCCGGATCGTCTGGCCAAAAGTGCTTTGGATAACGTCCTTTCATTTCTTTTTGTATCTCTTTATAGCTGCCTGCCCAAAACGCTCCCAAATCACTGGTGGTTTGCAAGGGCCTCCCCGCTGGTGACAGCAACTCACACACTACCGTAATGGCGCCACCTGCTAATGTAATAGGCGTGTTCTGAGAGTACATCTCTGTCATTTTTACCGACAAGACGACCTCACCATTTTTCTGATACTTCAACGCTGCGCTTCGATGTGTTGGCAACATAATGGTTGCAGGTAGCTGCTTGGCAAGGGCATCTTGCTGAGGCCATGCTAGCCCATTGTTGAGCATGGTTTTCCAGGGCAGTTTTTCTAACGCCTTTAAAGAGTGACATTGTCGTAACGCGTCATGTAACCCCTCTTTTGCACTATGTAACAATGCACTTATTGAATTTGGCCATGGTGCCGCTGTGTCAAAGGCACTTGCTTGATGCAGATCGAGTTTCGATGCCAGTGCCACGCGATACCACCACTGCCAATCATCATCACTCAACGGCCAATCCTCAATGGCAAGGCTCTCTAGATAGACGAGCCATGCATCGACCAGGGCGTTTTGCCAAAACATACTGTCGTTCGCTCTTTCTTGCCCACTCACCGGACTACTATCAAGAGTAATGGCATAAAAGCCTTGGCTGACGCGCGCTTCCATTTGCCCATTTTCGGTATTCAAGCGCACATGTCGCTTCTTACTAAACACATTATCAAACGCTAATCGCAACCAAGCCTCAGGAACTGCTTGTGCCATTCTAATGGCTACCGTGCTGCCGAGAAGCTGCCCTTCGAGTACTGCTATCCACTGCAGGTCAGACGCACCTTCTTCTGACGGCTGTCGCAATGACGCATAGTCGTTTTGCCATTCAGCCCCTTTGCCACTTGCTAGTTTGTACTGTGCTTTTTTCGCAACATTTGTAGAGGTGGTGGATGAAGAGCGTAAAAACCCCACCTGTAACGGAAAGGCAATGGCGACGCATAACCCCAACACGTCGCTTTGTAATGCGTTAATGTCAAGCTGTGCCGGGTTTAACCCCACGTATTTTGCGTAACGCTTGGCCTGACTAGTTATTTGATGTCGCACGCTAGCTGTGGCCTCAATAAGCGCATTCAATATATCTGAGCGTTGAGACAGGCCACTTGTGTTTTCACTCAAAGCCACCACGAAAGGCGCGGTAACTTTGAGCGAATGATTTGTGCGTTTATCGAGCGTACTCATGCCTGCTTTACAAACCATAAGTAAGTGAGCCAGATGTGGCTGACATGGCAATTGAGACAGGCTTCGACCATAAGGCGTTATGGACTGCCCATTATCCACCGCTTTCAGTCGACGGAGTTTTGCAAGCGCAGTCTTAGTTTGGGCAATGGTTGGCGTTGTCAGCAGCGCCAGTTCGTTTGGGTTGCTGCCCCATGCGTAGGACTCAAGCAATAAACTGCTAATGTCTTCATTTTCGATTTGCGCTTCACTAAACTTAGCCAGCCGTTCAAAACCCTCTTTACTACACAGCCGATAGCAAACGCCTTCACTCACTCGCCCAGCACGTCCCATTCTCTGAATAGCTGACGCTTGAGATATACGTTGCCAAGTAAGCGCAGTAATATCACTAGCAGCGTGATACTGCGCGCGGTTTTCCCATAAACTGTCGATGACAACGCGCACACCGTCAATCGTCAAACTGGTTTCAGCGATATTGGTAGAGAGAATAACTTTTCGTCGACCTTCTAGGTCAGGCATTATTGCCGCTTGCTGTGCATCTTTGCTCAACGCGCCGTAAAGGCGATGCAAGGCTATATCCTGACGCTCGAGCTGTGAAGATAAGTCTCTTGCCACAGCGTTTATGCTGCCTCTGCCCGGCAGAAACACCAGAATATCGCCATCATGGGCATGCAGCGCATGTTTCACCATGTCGATGGTGCGGGGAACAACGTCGTTTGCTAGTCCGTCTTTTCCATAACGAACTTCAACGGGAAAAGTGCGTCCCTCGGTGTACAGCGTTTTCACTCCACATACACTGTTTTCACTCATAAGTGCGAACAGTGGCTCCACATCTAAGGTTGCCGACATGATAACAAGACGTAGGTCTTCACGCAGACCCGCTTGTACTTCAAGTGCCAACGCAAGACCAAAGTCACTGTGAATGCTTCGTTCGTGAAACTCGTCAAAAACTATCACCGACACGCCATCTAGTTCAGGATCTTGCTGGATCATTCGAGACAGAATACCTTCGGTAATAATCTCAAGCTTTGTGTCACTCGATACTCTGCTTTCCCCTTTAATGCGATAGCCAACAGTTTTTCCCACAGGTTCATTCAGTTGCTTTGCTAAATGGTCGGCAAGATTTCTCACAACCACCCTGCGTGGCTGCATCAGCAATACTTTACCGTTAAAACCAGATTGCAAAAGTGCCAACGGCAATACCGTTGACTTACCCGCTCCCGGTGGTGCACCAATAATAACATTGTGTTCGACAACGGCCTCGTTAAGGGCAGAAACAAGGGCAAAAGCGGGAAGATGTGAAAACGGCTGTAACATAAAGAAAACAAAAACACGGTAAACTAATATCCGTATTGTACCTATTTTTGCTCATCTTTTTATTCATCGCTTGATCATCACGACATGTAGTACGAACAAAACGTTAGACACTAGCGTTCATTGGCTTAACAATAATAGTGTTTTTACAACAACGAGGTGACATTATGCGCAGTTTTATCGGTTTAGATTTAAGTGCGACTGAGAAACTCGCTCTCGACAGCTGGCGGCAGCAAGCGTTACCTGAAGTCATGCCACGCGACAAACGGGTGACCCATTATTCAAAAAACAAACGAAGTGACACCGTAGGGCAAAGTATGGGCAAACATGGTGTGGCTCAACCTTATGCTGTTCCTCCCGCTAACTATCATATTACTTTGTGTTTCCTAGGGGACATTACCCACCGACAGCACGAGTCGTTAGTTTACGAACTAGACCAGGTGACTAGCGAGCCTTTTACCATAACCTTAGACGCAACTGGTCTATGGAGTGGCCCGAAGATTCTTTTTAGCGCACCTTCTGTTATCCCTGCCGCGCTTGCTGATTTAGCCAAATATACGCGTAAAGCCGCTCGTGCAGCTGCTATCGAGGTAGAGAATAAAGAGTATAAGCCCCACGTCACCATGGTACGAAAAGCCAACTCTGCACTTCCTCTTCCATTGTACAGCCCTTGTGTGGACGTTCATTCTGGTGCATTTCATCTGTTTGAGTCGGTATCAACGCCGCAAGGTGTGACTTACCCCATTCGACAGTCTTGGAGCTTAAAGCACAACATGTCAGTGCGTGAAAAGTTACGCCGCGGCATTACCGATGAGTAAACAGCGCACGGCGTAATTATGAGTTATTCAAAATAAAGCTGTCACCACGTACTTAATACGCTTTACTTAAGGTGGTCTGAGCGGTAAAAAGGTTGCCTGTTTTTTTAACTATGTTTTATCCATGCAACAAACTTTTAGATTAGTCATCGACTGCCCAGATCAGATTGGGTTGGTCGCCAGCGTGTCTCAATTTCTCGCCGATCATAACGCGACTATAGTAGAAGCAAGTCACCACACTGACTTGCAAACCGGTCGTTTCTTTATGCGCCATGAAATAAGCACTGATTCTTTAAAACTCGATCATCAGAGCTTTGTGGAAGCTTTTACTCCCTTAGCCAATGAATATCAAATGAACTGGACGTTAAGTGACTCTAACAAGAAGCAGCGCGTTGCCTTACTGGCAAGCCTTGAGTCTCACTGTTTAGTTGACTTGTTACATAGATGGCATACAGGCGAACTACACTGTGATATTCCCGTTATTATAGGAAACCACCCGCAAATGAAACAGTTTGCAGATTGGTACAAGGTCCCTTTTCATTGGGTCGATTTTAAAGCACTGGGCAAACAAGCTGCATTTGAACAGATTGCGACACTGTTAGAAGAATACAAAATTGACCTAACGGTACTTGCCCGTTTTATGCAAATTTTACCCGACACGTTATGCCAAGCGCTTGAAGGCAAAGCGATAAATATCCACCATAGCTTTTTGCCAAGTTTTGCAGGGGCTAAGCCTTATCAACAGGCTTATGACCGCGGCGTAAAACTAATAGGTGCAACCTGTCACTATGTAACTAAGGATCTTGATGAAGGTCCAATTATTGAACAAAGTGTAAAGCGTATTAGTCACAGCGATAGCGCCCAAGACATGGTTCGCAAAGGCAAGGACTGTGAAGTAAATGCGCTGGCTCACGGTGTACGCTACCACCTTGAGGACCGCGTTATTATTCACCGCAATAAAACGGTGGTGTTTGCCTAAACATCAATACATTTGCAATAAAAAGGGGCCATGTGCCCCTTTTTTGAATCACTTTTTTAGTTGTCCTGTTTAGCAAACATTGACCTCTATCAATACATACAAGGCAGGACTCGCCTAGCATTAGATAAGAGGTACAGCAAGAGGTCGCTAACATGATAACAACCCTGAAATGGGTCATGGTCGCTGGTATATCTCTGTTTCTACTAGGCCATTATATAATTAGTTATTCAGGCCTTCCTGAAAGTATTGGTATTAAGGGTATCTATCTTGGCGCATTTTGCATGGCAATTGGGCTTGCAATGTCATTGCCTACCAAAATGTACCTTACATTTCTTTTTGTAACTCGTGAAAACCGAGCGTTGGCTAAAAAGCAAAAAAAGTAAGTAAGACGCTACGCAGGACGTACGCGCAATGCCCTTCTCAACTTTAAGTAGTACCACATGTTTGATGCCGCAAAAAGTGCTTCTGTGGCAGCCAGACCCCACGTTTGGGTAATGATGCCGTATATCGTGAAATTAAGTGAACCTAGGATCATACAAACCCGAAGTCCCGCTTCTTTGCAGTGAAGCTCACCAAAACGGTAGGCCATGAATGTAAACACTGGCATGGTCTCAAGAAGTGATGCCTTTCCGGTCAGATTGTTTACCGTCAGCACAATGCACATCATTGAAATAAGAGTAATGTATGTCGCTGCTGGCGAGAGTAGTTTCTGTTTAATGAGTCTATAACTTGTGCTGAAACCAGCAATCGTAATGACAATCGCACCGCCCCACGCTTGTTCGAAAACCAACAAAGCGCCAATTGCCACACACAGCCCTAAATTTAATAAAAGTAACTTACGTTCGGTGTTGGACCAAAACGAGGCCAGTGCAAATGCAACCGGAAATAGATGTAGTAAAAACTCAAACATGGCGCTTCACTTAATTTATCGTCGTATTCAAAGCCCGCATAAACTCATAAATGCTAGTACCTATAGCCGCGCGCAGTTTAATTTCCATACGGCAACTTGCCAACAAAAATTTTGGTGTTTTCGACAAATAACGTGTGAACGCGATACGCCTGTAAACCGCTGTATTGCAGGGAATTACGTTAAGGAGCATTTAACTTAGTTTTACATTATCTTAAGATGATAGTGAGTTGTGCTTTGCAGTGCGTTTTTCGCTACTAAAAAGCTGTAATAACGCACTGCATAGCCCAACAAAAACGTAAAAAACATAACAATAGACAGGAACCTTCATGGGTAAATTTAAATCATCTCTCACCGCAATGGCCGTAGTGGTCGCGCTAAGCGCTTGCTCGCAACAAGCTCCTGAAAACACCAGCATCGATGCCGAAAATAGTAAAAGCGTGCAGCAGGTACAAACAGGTAACATCCTGATGCAAGAATTTAAGGGGCCATACGGCGGTGTACCTGCATTCGACGAGATGAAGCTTGAAGATCTTAAGCCAGCCCTTGAACAAGCCATGGCACTTAACTTGAAAGAGATTGAAGCTATTGCCAATAACGAAGCGCCACCGACGTTTGAAAATGTAATTGTTGAAATGGAACGCGCAGGCGCAGAGCTAAGCAGAGTCTTCACATACTACGGTATCTGGAGCTCGAATAAATCAAGTGCAGAATTCCGTAAGATTCAAGCGGAAATGTCGCCTAAGCTGTCTGCTTTTTTCACCCAAATAACACAGAACGAAAAACTTTTTGACCGCGTAAAGACGGTGTATGAATCTGAAGAGTTAGCGTCTCTCACACCAGAAGAGCAGCGTATAACGTGGATGACGTACAACAGCTTTGCCAGAAATGGCGCAACGCTTGATGGTGAAGCAAAGAAACGTTACGCAGAAATCAATCAAGAGTTGGCAACACTACACACTAAATTCTCTACTAATACACTTGCTGATGAAGAAAACTATGTGACATACATTTCTGAAGATCAGCTTGACGGATTGCCAGCGAGCTTTGTGAAAGCGGCAAAAGCAGCGGCAGAAGCCCGTGGCGAAGCAGATAAATATGCTATCACTAATACTCGCTCATCTATGGATCCTTTTCTTACTTACTCTACTAACCGTGAGCTTAGAGAGAAAGTTTGGCGCACGTATTATAACCGCGGTGATAATGCAGACGAGTTTGATAATAACGACATCATAAAGCGTATCTTAACCTTGCGCGATGAGCGTGTTGAGCTGCTTGGCTATGAAAATTATGCTCAATGGCGCCTAGGCGATCGAATGGCAAAAAACCCAGAAAATGCCATGGACCTAATGATGAAAGTATGGCCCGCTGCTATCGCTCGAGTAGAAGAAGAAGTGGCTGATATGCAAGCCATCGCTGATGCAGAAGGTGCAGAAATTACTATTGCACCATGGGATTATCGCTTTTACGCCGAAAAAGTGCGTCAGGCAAAATACGATTTAGACTCTAATGAAGTAAAACAATATCTACAGCTAGATAAGTTACGCGAGGCAATGTTTTATGTTGCAGGACGTTTGTTTAACTTCAACTTTACCCCAGTGGAAGACGGTAAAGTGCCTGTATTCCATGAAGATGTAAAAGTATGGGAAGTTACCGATAAAGACAGTGGTGAACATATTGGCCTGTGGTATCTAGATCCATTTTCAAGAAAAGGTAAGCGCTCTGGCGCTTGGGCAACAACTTACCGCTCTTACACCACATTTGACGGTAAGAAGACCGTATTGTCTTCTAACAATTCAAACTTCGTTAAAGGCGCTGAAGGCGAGGCAACCCTTATTTCATGGGATGACGCAGAAACCTATTTCCATGAGTTCGGTCACGCGCTTCATTTCCTTGCATCTGACGTAAAATATCCATCATCACATTCAGGGGTCCGCGATTACACCGAATTCCAATCACAGCTATTGGAACGCTGGTTGACAACCGACGACGTCATTAATCAATTCCTTGTACACCATGAAACAGGTGAGCCAATTCCTGCATCTCTTGTAGAGAAAATCAAAAAGGCCGCAACCTTTAACGAGGGCTTCAAAACCACGGAATACATGGCATCTGCAATTATGGATCTGAAGTACCATACTACTGATCCAAGTACAATTGAACCCGATACTTTTGAACGTGAAGAACTGAAGAAACTGAACATGCCTGAAGAGATTGTGATGCGCCACCGCTCTCCTCATTTCGGTCATGTGTTCTCCGGTGAAGGCTACGCAGCAGCCTACTATGGCTACATGTGGGCAGAAGTACTCACCGCAGACGCTGCTGAGGCCTTTATGGAAGCCCCGGGTGGTTTTTATGATAAAGAAGTTGGCGACAGACTTGTAAAGTATCTCTTTGCGGTTCGCAACGCCATGGACCCAGCAGAAGCTTATCGTAAATTCCGCGGTAGAGACGCTGAGGTCGACGCTTTGATGCGAGATAGAGGCTTCCCTGTTCCAAAAGACAGTGAATAACGTCTAATTTCTTTTTGTAAAGCCACTCACAAGAGTGGCTTTTTTGTTGACCCACTGGTCAGTTTTAGCGCACAATCTTTGTGTGTCGACTGCCAGCACATAGACCGCATTAAAGTACTAATCTTTGTTGCCAACGCGCCGATACAAAAACACGCTATATTATAAATATTACAAGGCGTGTAATTTTCTAGCGATAGCTAGACACTACTTAGACGTTGCGATGCCTGCAATGCCACGTCATTTTTCAGCATTAACTAACGTGGTCGAAAGTGATGACTTTCAGTATAAAACAAAAACTTATCGTTTCTTTGGTTGTTGCGGTTTTAGCAGCAGCAATTTTAGTTGGTTCAATTAGCCAGTGGATTGCACGCGATCTTGTAAAAGAGAATGTGGAGCAACATCAACTACCTTCACTACTTCAGCAAATTGGTAACCGCGTTGATCGCGAAGCCAGTGTAATGCTTACCGTTGCCCATAGTGTGGCATCAAACCCCGACATTTTGGCGTGGTCAGCGGCTGGCGCAGACGGCGCTGGCGAAGGCAGACTAGTTAATTATCTTAACGACATTGTGTCATTCAACGACCTCACTGTTGCCTCATTTGTCGACCGACAAACCTACAACTATTGGAATCAAGACGGCTTTCTACGCACGCTCAAAAACGATGAGCTAGATGGGTGGTTTTTTGCCTACAAAGACTCTGGCCAGCCTATTTCACTTAGTCTCTATAATGAACCTGGTCAAGGCTATCGCTTGTTTGCCAATTATCAGCAGCTCAACGGTCGCGGAATGTCGGGAGTAGCCAAATCTGTTGACGAACTACTAGACATCATCAACGCCGTCAAAATTGCCAATACGGGCTTTGTTTATCTTGTTGACGGCAGTGGCACAATAATCGCTCACCCAGATACAAACCTACTGGGTAAAGCTAAGCTCGCGTCGGTGAGCGATGCTTCTGCAGCACGTAAATTACTCACTGAACAACGTTTTGCGACGACCACTAGCGAGCACGATGAAGGTACACTTCTTTTTGCGAGCACTTTCGTTGAAAAAGCCGGATGGTATGTAATAGCGCAAGTCCCAGAAGCAGAGTTGTACGCCTCAATTGATGCCGGCAGCCGTCAGATTATATTTTGGGCATTGGCTATTGCCTGTGCGTTTACGTTAATTGGTATTTGGTTAGCGGGCTCATTAACAAAACCACTAGAATCGCTTGCAGATGTTTTCCAACAGCTAGGCCAAGGTCAAGGAGACCTGCGCTCGCGGATTCCAATGCCAGAGCAAAAAGAAATTGCGCGGTTGGTTGAAGGTTTCAATAACTTTATCGACCATTTACATGGCACAATCTCTCAAGTTGCCAAAACCAGTCATGCCCTTAAAGCATCAGCAGAAGATGTGGCTAAACAGTCGCATCAAACTGAACTCTCTACAAAGGGTCAACGAGACCAAACACTTCAGGCAGCTGCGGCACTCACAGAAATGGGCAGTACAGTGAACGAAGTGGCGCAATCAGCTACCCATGCGGCACAAAATGCGAATATGGCAACCACGAACTCAGCACATGGACGACAAATAACCCAGCGAGCCGTTCACGCAATTAAGGGGTTGTCCGAGCAAATTCAAGATGTCTCTACTGTCATTCAGTCTCTAGATGCACATACGGCTGCTATCGGCGGCATTTTGGACACCATAAGAGGCATTTCAGAACAAACGAACCTTTTAGCACTTAATGCCGCCATTGAAGCAGCACGCGCTGGCGACCACGGTCGAGGCTTCTCAGTTGTTGCCGATGAAGTACGCACGCTAGCGCAGCGTGCAGCGTCAGCAACCGATGAGATTCAGGTTAAGATAGATAAATTTCAACAAGACTCTAAGTCAGCGGTATCTCAGATGGAGTCGAGTCGCGAGCGAACTGAAGACGTTGTTTCAGCAACCGACGAAATAGATAAATTACTACAAGATATTGCCGAGGAAATAGCACACATCAATGATGTAAACACGCAAGTTGCTACCGCTACCGAAGAACAGGCAACAGTCGTTGAAGATATAAGTCGCAATATCAACGATATCAGCGCATCAAGCGAAGAAACACTGAACGCGACCCATGTGCTAGTAAACGTGAGTGACAAACTGGACGAGCTCGCGCATGAGCTCTCAAAAGAAGTAAGCCGCTTTAAGCTCTAGTGGTGTGGACAATGCGCCATTGGCTAAAAACTAATGGCGTATTCTACCTTGACTTGGCTGTCTCGGCTTGCTTGCCAAGGAGAGCTCAGTGCTCCCCCATCAGCTTCCCATGACTCCTGTAATGCGCCCACTGTGAGAATATGACTTTCTTCGTTGAATGGAACTTCAATATACACACCTGCTGTTCTGCTGGTGGGAAGCTGGATGGTGTCGATTACCGCCATTCTGAGCTCATGGCTGGGGCGAACCTTATGACTCAAACCTACGCGATAATCACCTCTGTTCCACCAGCTGACTAGCTCGAATTCGTGACTTCTCACACGCTGTGACAATATCCCGTAATCTAGAAACCCTTTGTTGTAATGAACTATCGCTTCAATATTGAATTGCGGGGCAATTTGTTGGTTAAACGCAAGCTGATAACGCTTCTGCTTGCACCCTTTAAACTGAATTTTGTTTTTAGTCAGCGACATAGTAAACGCGTTATCGCTACTGGTGTACTGGTTTATCCAGCGCTCAGCTTTCTCGACCGCAGAGGCATGTACTACCGAACAATGCAGTAAACAAGGACATGCACATAGTGCTAAAAATGGCTTTAATATACTTCGCATTTTCGCCGCCTCTACAGTGTGATCGAAAACAACTTTCTCTCTTCACCGTTTCAGTATAGACAGGAAAACGACGCGTTGGGTATTAGCCATTTTACTAATAGGTTAGTAACAATAACCAACGCAATAACACGCTAGCGTTTCGCTAGCGAGCAATAGCTACTCTAGTCTGGCTCGGTTTAGCGTTGCCTGGCGCCCTTCAGTGGCTTCCTCACTAAACCAATAGTCTCCAGATTCATCAACACAAACACCTTCTACCTGCTTAAAAGGCTTAAGCGGCCATACGTTTAGCACTGAGTAGTCTGTAGAGACTTGAGCAATAAAAGTCGTAAAATTGCCAAACGGATCAGACTTGTAGCCAGTGACAACAAAGACATTTCTGTGTTTGTCGTAGTCAGCACCTGTTACAACGCCAGGAAGGTTTTTGATTTGAGCAATGGGAGTTAACGTCTGTTTTGGCTCATCGCTTATATCATAAATATGAGTAATACCAGTGCGCCAACTCTTAGAGAAAAGTATCAGCGCATCGATTGTTTTTACCATTGCTTCTGAATCATAATCGTGAGCATATGCGCGATTACTGGCAGGATCATTACCCGCATATTGAAGCGCTAGTGTTTGTACTTCGCTGAGATTTTCTCTTCTCACTTTGTAAATACTTACTTCGCCCCTAAGGCCTTTGTTGTTGCCTACATCAGCGATATAAAACCATTCCTTGTCTGCTGATATTGCCTCCCAATCAAAATTAGTGAGCGCTAACTTACTTTCATTTATCACTTTTCCGTCATGAGATATCTCAAAAATAACGGGCGCATTACCCGAGTCATTTAAGGAAAAAAGCGCTTCGCCTTCACAATACAAGCCCGACGTTTCAGATAGCGCATCTGGCAATGTCACGCTTTTAACGATGTCTAATGTTGTAGTTGGCGTGGGATAGTATGAAGTACACGCTGACAATGCCAACAATGGGAATGCAATAAGCAGGGACCGTGAAAAAAGGTTCAACGAAAATCTCCGAAAATGAGTACCTTGAAATGGTATCAAACTTCATAAAGGATAGATGCGTAATTCGCAGCTTAATTTGTCGAGTTGGTCTATTCTATGTACAGCAACGTAGAAATGCCGCGGCTGCAAGCACGCACAGTGGAACCCATCGAATATAGTAAGGATATTGTTTTGTCAGACCCACTTCTCTCCCTCGTTACTGTGGGTTTGTTGTCTATTGG
Source organism: uncultured Alteromonas sp. (assembly GCA_964454185.1). Lineage (GTDB taxonomy): Bacteria > Pseudomonadota > Gammaproteobacteria > Enterobacterales > Alteromonadaceae > Alteromonas. The sequence continues at coordinate 3,775 of CAYVST010000015.1, read as the reverse complement.
ATGCCAGTATTTTGCGTACAAGATACGCCTACCTGCCATTTTGCCACTTCTCATTGTTGGGATTGTCATTGGGCCAGTCTTTGGCGTGCTTAATGCCGATGATCTTTTTGGGGATTTACTTTTTCCCGTTGTATCGCTTTCTGTCGCCATCATTTTGTTTGAGGGCTCGCTCACGCTACGATTCAATGATATTGCAGGCCATGGCAATATGGTGCGTAACCTCTGTTCAATTGGCGTATTAGTTACTTGGTTGGTCGCAGCCACAGCCGCTCATTACAGCTTAGACCTAACATGGCAACTTTCATTTTTATTTGGCGCGCTTGTCACAGTAACCGGTCCAACTGTAATTGTGCCAATGCTACGCACGGTTCGCCCGAAAACGAATATTGCCAACATCTTGCGATGGGAAGGAATTATTATCGATCCCATTGGGGCGCTTCTTGCGGTACTCGTGTTTGAATTTATCGTTGCCTCACAGGAGACCGCAATAACACATACGCTAATTGCCTTTGGGAAAACAATAGGCATAGGCTCCGTACTTGGCTTAGCATCAGGCTACCTGCTGGGCATATCCATTCGTAAAGAACTGATCCCGCATTATTTACTCAATACTGCCGTACTCACCATCATTTTAGGCGTTTTCGCTGCGTCTAATTATGTCGCACATGAATCTGGTCTATTGGCAGTCACTATTACTGGGATGGTGCTTGCCAATATGAAAGATGTGGATGTGGAAGATATTCTTGAGTTTAAAGAGACGCTCAGTGTACTGCTTATATCAGGGCTATTTATCTTGCTTGCAACGCGATTAAATCTGCAGTCCGTTATCGAGGTAGGTTGGGGGTCAATCATTGTACTGGCCGCCATTATGTTTGTGGCCCGCCCACTAGCGGTATTAGCATCATCTGTTGGTACAGGACTCAAACTTAATGAGTTGGCCCTGCTTAGTTGGATTGCCCCTCGCGGGATAGTGGCCGCAGCAGTATCTGCTCTATTTTCCTTAAAGTTAGAAGATATTGGTTATGAAGGAGCGGGTATTGTTGTGCCGATTGTCTTTATGGTCATTATTGCTACCGTTGTTGTGCAAAGTCTAACATCACGCACAGTTGCCTCTCTGCTGGGCGTTCGTGCCCCAGCACCAACCGGTTATTTGTTGTTTGGAAGTAGCAAGTTTAATCGCTTGTTGGCCTGTGAAATGATTAACCAAAAGTTGGATGTAACCATAGCAGATACCAACTGGGACGCCATAAGCGAAGCTCGCATGGCACATATTCCAGTGTATTTTGGTAACCCCATGTCTGACCACGCCGCACGTCACTTAGATATTGCAACGTTTGGCACGGTGTTAATCATGTCACCATACAAACAGCTTAATCCGCTTATTGCTTATCATTTTGAATATACATTAGGGAAGGACAAAGTCTGGTCGCTCACCAATAATGAACAGTCAGCACGACCCAGTCACCAGGTAAGCGAGCAATATGCGAAGAAATTGACCCTGTTTGACGAAGGCGTAACCTATGGCTATCTTGCCTCTGCAATTGCCAGAGGCGCCACAGTGAAGACCACTCGCCTTACAGAAGAGTTTACATATAAACAATACGAACAACAGTACGGTCTTCGAGCAACGCCACTTATTGCGATAAATAGTGAAGGCAAGAGTTTTACATTTGTTAATGGTAACAGTCTTGAGCCAAAAGCTAATTGGCGAGTTATTAGTCTAATTGAGCCGGAACATGCGCTAGCAGAAAACGAAGCGCTGGGGTAATTGGATGGTAAGAAAGCCTCCTGCCTTCAAGCAGGAGGCCTCTCCCTGGAAAACGCGTGACGCAGTGCCCGTAAAAGACGTGCATTATTGTTGTTGTTTTACCTTTATCACGCTGTCGCGTCATATAAAGCAAATCAAAGGCCAAAAATACAAATCACTTTAATATCATAAACATAGAAAATTTTTTTGTTTTTGTAACTTTAGTTTAACCTTGTTTATCAACCACTTTGGTGCAAATAGCGCACCATGCCGGGGCCCACTTTATAACCAATACAACGCCCCTTAATAACTAGGCCGTTGATAGCTAACCCGTCAATAAACAGCGCATTCACAAGTGTTTTTTGATGCAATTTAACGTGATATCAAGCGCACCACTATTTTCATCAAGCACAGCTCGGCCAGCTTCCCCTGCTTTTTTCATTTCTAAGGGTTCTGATAACCAACCTGCTAATTGGTCAACGACTTGTTGCGCATTCTCTATAATGCTAAGCGCACCGCGTTCTTTCAAATAATCACAAATCACCGGGTTATTAAACGTATGCGGCCCCATTAGAATGGGAATTGAGAAAGCAGCAGGCTCAAGCGCATTATGCCCTCCCCTTTGTGCTATCGATCCGCCAACGAACGCACATGTGGCAATGGAATAAGCGTGGTTCAATTTACCCATTTCATCGAGTAGGACCACATTAGTGCTAGGTGGCAGATCGTTGACCTGCGAGCTTTTTACATATGCATGGCCGCGCTTTTCTAACAATCGTGCGACGATATCAAATCGTTCGGGATGTCTGGGCACAAGAACCAAGGTTAAGGTGGGAAAGCGAGAACGCAGCGTGTCGAACGCATCAAGTAATACTGTTTCTTCAGGGTCGTGAGTACTCCCTGCGACAACAATAGGGTTAGCGCTCGCTTCCATGCCAAGAAAATGCGCATTTGTTTTGCTGACCGCTGCAACTTGATCGAACTTTATGTTGTTCGTGAGTGTTAATTTATGCTCCGCCACGCCCAGCCAAGCGTAGTTTTTAAAGTCACGTTCACCTTGTGCACAAACATGCTCTAGTTTGTTCAGCATAGGAGTAAAGAGTTTCGCTACTTTCCTATAGCGACGAGCAGACCTATCGGTCATTCTTGCGTTAACCACAATAACGGGAATACTGCGTTTCCAACATGCGTGAATCAGGTTCGGCCATAGCTCGACTTCGGTAATCAACACTGCTTTAGGTTTTACTCGTTTCAACATTTCCGCCATGATCGTGTGTAAGTCAAATGGCAGGTAAAAATGATGTACGCTGTCGCCAAAGATGTCTCGTACTCTTGCAGAGCCCGTCGCGGTTGTTGTCGTTACCGTAATTTGCGCTTCGGGTTCGTCTTCCATAATTCGTTTAATCAGACACGATGCAGCGACAACTTCACCCACAGAAACACAATGAAACAGATATCCGCCCGCTTTTGACGGCCTGGACACAATGCCAAACCTTTCGAACCGTTTGTGAGCGCCCCCCTTACTGTATAACGCCCCACGCAACACAAGCTGTAGCAACACAAATGGAATAAGTAACATCAAGACAAACGAGTATGCCCAACGACATAAGTTTTCAATGAATGAGGGTTTGTAGCCGTTTCTGTCGGCACCAAACATAGATAAGTCCTTAGCTCTGCGCTGTTAACTAGAACAGCCAATAAATTATGATTATAAGGTTAAGTGCTATACGCGATATTGTAATGTCTACAACGTTGCCGTCTAGCATTAAAACAGCGCTGCATTACGAAGACGGTGTTATATGACGAGATTGATGTCGTCTACCAGCACTGCCCAACCTTATACTGGTGTGAGTGTCGCAATGCTAAGCGCCGGTGAGAATACAAAAATTGGGGTATTGCGTGAAAATTAGGAGAAAAGCAGACACAAAAAAGCCGCTCGAAAGCGGCTTTTTTAAGACTTTGAAAAAAGTTAACGATTAAACGCCAGCTTTTTCTACAACGTCAACTAGAGTCCAAGTTTTGTTCTTA